>JAJNBR010000264.1 GCA_021156265.1 Flavipsychrobacter sp. | reverse complement strand
ACCTGTCGTACCGGATAAAGAAAGCGGGCTATAAGAATATCTACTACCCGGAGGTTGACCTGATACACTACAAAGGAGAAAGCACCCGCAAGGCTACCTTATCGTACGTAAGAATTTTCAACGAAGCTTTAGCGACATTTGTAAAAAAGCATTACAGTAAGCAAAATGCAGCGCTATTCATTCTGCTTATCAACATAGGCATTGTGTTGCGCGCCATACTGGGCGGAGTAAGGCAGATGCTGAAAGTACTGCGCATGCCGCTGTTTGATGCACTGGTGCTTCTCGGCACGCTCTGGATCATCGAGGACTTTTGGGTAGAACAGATAAAGAACATCACGCCGATCCCGTTAAAGTCGATACTGGCGACGTTTCCTGCCTACATCCTGATATGGATATTGAGCCTGTACATCAACGGTGCTTACGACCAGCCTTATAAAGCGCTGCGGGTAATACGCGGAATGATCACCGGCACAGTCGTTATCCTTGCCTTCTTTGGCGCGCTGCCTGCAGAATTCAGGTATTCACGCGCCATTATCATCTTCACGGGATTTACAGGTACAGTGGTAATGCTTGGTTTGCACGAACTTCTTTACCGGCTGGGTATTTTTAAGTTCATCCCGTACGACAAACTGCCACGAAAAGCGATCATAGTAGCCGCATCGGAAGCCTATCGCGAAACTGCGGCCACTTTGCAGCGTGTACACTATGCGCCCGAACTTGCCGGACGTATAAGTCCTTACGACAACGAAGAAGGCGCGCTCACCGGCCTCGGCCAGATGAAACAGTTGATGTACACTGCGGGCATCAATGAAGTGATCTTTTGTGTGAACGGCCTCACCTACACCGAGATATTCCAGCAGATGGAGCAATGCGGGCCCGACTACGACTATAAGATACACCTGCCTGGCAGCCAGAGTTTTGTGGGCAGCAACTCCAGTCACACGGCCGGCGACCTGTATACAATGGACAAACGCTACCACCTGTCCGCCTTCTCGCATCTGCGCAACAAACGTATGGTCGACATTTTTTCGTCGGTTCTATTTTTAGTAACGTTCCTGCTGACCGGGTGGTTTGTCAAAAAACCCGGTGCTTTTTTCAATAATATCTTTAAAGTGCTGACAGGACAACATACCTGGGTAGGGTATGCCGCGGGTGTAAATACAAATGGATTGCCTGCTCTAAAGCCGGGAATTCTTCCACCTTACAACATTCTGCCTTCGTTCGAGCCGCCGTACGAGGTTAAACAACAGCTAAATACGGTATATGCACAGAAGTACACACCGTCTGCCGACATCAGCTTGATGCTTAATAATTATAAATATTTGGGCGGGAAGTAGAAAAAGATTTTGAGAAAAAGAGAAAGTGGTTATTTTTGCAATCCCAATTGACACTCCTCCTTAGCTCAGTTGGTTAGAGCACATGACTGTTAATCATGGGGTCTCTGGTTCAAGTCCAGAAGGGGGAGCCCCAAAAGCCGCAGAAGTTTCTGCGGCTTTTTTTATGTTTTATATCTGCATTTCGAATAGCTCAGCGTCTGATGTGCAATAAATACCAATAGCTTAAAGACAGCAAAACTTATTAAAGAACTTTAATGCGCCATAAAGAAACGCTGTCTTTACTTTGCACACCCGCCAAAACAAAATATAGGAAGCCTTCACAAAGGCAGCTGTATTTCCTCATCCCAACACTCACCGGAATAATTCGATCAGCTTCATGGGCTGTTATCAGCATGGAATGGACACTACAATTACAGGCCCTTGTCCGGGTCGGTGATTGAAGCAACTAATTTTTAACTATTGTAAACAGGACGTTATAAATAATGCTGTGTTTATGAAAAGGCCGATAGTTTGTTTAATAATTCTTTTCATTTCAATCAGTCTAAAAAGCTGGTCGCAAACTGTAGTGGTAACAGACGATAACTCAATAACTACCGGCGATGCATCTTCTGTCTTGGATGTTATTTCTGTATCGAAGGGTTTTCTGGCGCCGCGGATGACGGAAGCGCAACGTACCACCATAAGCAGCCCCGCAACAGGCTTGCTTGTTTATCAAACAAATAACATAGCGGGCTATTATTATTACGATGGTGTTGCATGGGTCATCATTGCTAAAGGCGTTGGCTGGACCGCATCCGGAAGCGATATTTATTTCAACTCCGGCAAAGTGGGTATCAGCAATACTTCGCCAGTTGAAGCTTTGGATGTAACTGGCAACATTAAATTCAGCGGGGCATTAATGCCCGGCAATGATGCCGGCACTGCCACCTACTTGTTAACATCAGCCGGTACCGGCGCCGCCCCTCTCTGGACAAACCCCGGCACCTATTTTGAATCCTACGCTTGGAAACTCGATGGGAATAATGTTCCATCGCTTAAAAAAATCGGAACAACGTCCAATTACGATCTTCCATTCATTACCAACAATACAGAAAAAATGCGCCTTACCAGTGGGGGCTACCTGGGTATAGGCGTAGACTCACCGGCAGCACCCATCCATGTAGGACGTAGCACTCCGACGTCGGGCATTACACCCATTGCAATCTTTGAAGAAACAAGAGATGCAGGTATTAGCAATAGCGTAGTAATGCAACTTGGTAATAAATCGCTTACCAGCAATGCAACGAAATTCCTTATAGGCAGCGTCTCCAGCCAAAAACGCTGGATATTTGGAACGGACAAGGATGGCAATAACTCTCAAAACTTTTATCTCTGGGACGATAATTCAGTACTGCCTAGATTATATATAGAAGGCAGCAACGGCTATACGGGCCTCGGTACCGCATCCCCAATGGCATTACTGCATGTTTATTCTCATCTTCCTCCATCAGGAGATGTTCCCGCTGCCTTATTTGAAGGTGAATCGGATGGTGGCATTGTTTCCATGTCGCTGGTAAATAATTCGGGAGCACGCGCGAAAACCGCATTCATTTTTGGCGGCTCTACCAGTACTTATCAATGGTCGCTGGGTAATGATATACAAGGCAACAATGAGCACAATTTTTACATTTACGACGAGGGCAGCTTTAATACCCGCTTTTTTATCAACCAGGACGGTAATGTTGGCATCGGCAATATTTTGCCTACGGAACTGCTGGATGTGTCAGGAAATATAAAATTGAGCGGTAACGTGAGCGGCGGTTCGTGGCAGGGAAATGTCATTGATCCTACTTATGGCGGTACAGGTGTTGACAATGGATCAAAAACTATTACGCTCGGTGGCGATCTTGCGACTGCAGGCACCGGTAATCTTACCTTGACAACAACCGGAACAACAAATGTCACCTTACCAACTACAGGAACGTTGGTTAATTCAGCCGTAACTACTCTATCATCTTTAGCCTCCATAGGAACCATTACAACCGGCACCTGGAATGCCTCAACTATAGCCGCAAACAAAGGAGGGACCGGCCAAACGAGCTACTCAACCGGCGATATGCTGTATGCCAATAGCGGCAGCACTTTGGACAAAGTCACGGGAAACACAACAACAACTACCCAGTTTTTATCCCAAACTGGTACAGGCACGACCAGCGCACAACCCGGCTGGCAAACGCTCCATACCAGTTATGTTTCCAACATCATTAAAGGATCAGTAACGATTACCAACACAACCGGCGCAACTCCCAGTAACCCTGTAGAAATTAACATTCCCTTTGCCGGGGCCCAACCTAATGCAACAGTTATAATAAACCCGCGTGCCGATCTGCCGGCAAGATTGGGAATCGCTTATTGCTATGTAAGCACAGCTGATGTAATACGGATGACTCTTATTTGCTCAAATGGCACTGTTGCCCTTGGCAGTAACAAACAACTGGATATTACAGTAATAAACCCATAAAATGCTCACGGTATCCGCCACAACCGGAGCCCAAAAAGCCGCAGAAGTTTCTGCGGCTTTTTTTATGTTCTATCGTAAAAAGACGTGTATACTCTATTCTCCCAGGTCCCCTTTTAGTTTGATCAGGCTTTCTAAATTAGACCGAAGACCGGTTAAAGCGCTGTTGACCATGGTCTTCAGATCTGGGTCACTGGCAAAACCCTGCGCATCCTCAAACATCTCTATTGTTTTTCTTTGATTGCTGATCATTTCGGTTGTCCACTCTCTATCCCAGGCCGGACCTTTTCTCCGTTTTACATTCAGAAAATTAACCTCGCCCGTGCCATCGATATCGGTTATGATGAGGTTTTTCTTTGTCATATAGTTTCTGAAAGCTTTGTCCACTTTTTGATGATCGCGCAGCATTTTACTTGCGAGGCCCGTCAATGCCGAACTAGTGCCTTTTTCCACGCCTGCCTGCAGCCATGCTGTCTCCTTAT
>JAJNBR010000033.1 GCA_021156265.1 Flavipsychrobacter sp. | reverse complement strand
GCCTGGCTACCCGTAAGGGCAAAGGCGTGGTATTGCTGATCAACAAATGGGACCTTGTAGAAAAGGAAACCAATACCGCCCGCGATTACGAAAAAGCGATCAAGCAAAAGATCGCGCCGTTCACTGACGTGCCGGTGATCTTTATTTCGGCTACCGACAAGACACGCATTTTCCAGGCAATGGAAAAGGCGCTTGAGGTGTATGACAACAGGCAGCGCCGCGTTGCTACCTCGAAACTAAACGAGATCATGCTGAAAGAGATCGAACGTTTCGCACCGCCAATGACGCGCGGACATGCCGTGAAGATCAAATTCGTACAGCAGATACCAACCGTTGTACCATCATTTGCATTCTATGCCACGCTATCAAAGATTCCTATAAGAACTTCCTGGAGAACAAACTACGCTCGCACTTCAATTTCAGCGGCGTGCCTGTGAGGATATTCTTCCGTAATAAATAGTATTGAGTAAAAACCGAGATAAGTGAAAACGAAAAAACTGAAACGAGACAAGGTCAACATCATTACGCTTGGATGCTCCAAGAACATGGTGGACAGTGAAGTGCTGAGTGGTCAACTCAATGCCAACGGCATAAAAGTAGCTCACGAAAGCGGCAAACTCGATCACAATATCGTTGTAGTAAATACCTGCGGGTTCATTGACAAAGCAAAAGAAGAAAGCGTAAACACCATACTTGAGCAAGTTGAATTGAAACGCAGTGGCAAACTGGACAAAGTATATGTTACCGGTTGCCTGAGCGAACGCTACCGTCATGACCTGCTGAACGAAATACCGGAAGTTGATGCCTGGTTTGGCACCATGGAATTGCCTCTCATTCTCAAACAGTTCAACGCCGATTACAAACAAGAACTGGTAGGCGAACGCCTGCTGGCTACGCCTAAGCACTATGCTTACCTGAAAATATCGGAAGGCTGCAACCGCACCTGTTCGTTTTGTGCCATACCGCTGATGCGTGGACAACACGTGTCTAAAACCATTGAAGAAGTTGTAGCCGAAGCAAAGAAGCTGGTGCAAATGGGTGTGAAAGAGATCATGCTTATTGCGCAGGAGCTTACTTACTACGGTCTTGATATTTATAAAAAACGCGCACTGGCCGATCTGCTGAAGCACCTGTCTGACGTAGAAGGACTGCACTGGATACGCCTGCACTATGCTTACCCGTCTAAATTTCCGCTGGATATACTGGACGTGATGCGTGAGCGCGATAATATTTGCAACTATCTCGACATGCCGCTGCAGCATATCTCCAACAATATGCTGAAGGCTATGAAGCGCCAGATGGAAACACAGGAGATCTATGACCTTGTGGCTGCCATCCGCGACAAAGTGCCGGGCATTGCTATAAGAAGCACCCTGATCGCCGGATTCCCCGGTGAAACAAGGGATGACGTAGACCAACTGAAACAATTCCTCGAGGACGTGCGCCTTGACCGTGTGGGCATTTTCACCTACTCGCACGAAGAGAACACCTCGGCCTACGATTTTGCTGACACTATACCTGCAGAAGAGAAAGAAGCCCGCGCACAGGAGATAATGGAAGTGCAGCAGGAGATCTCTTATGAAAAGAACCAGGACAAGATCGGTAAGGAATTCAAGGTGATCATTGACAAAAAGGAATCAGGTCGCTATCTTGGCAGGACAGAGTTCGACAGTGTGGAAGTGGATAATGAAGTTATCATTAACAGCGACACCAGCCTGCCTATCGGCGATTTTGTGAATGTCCGCATTACCAAAGCGTACGACTACGACCTGGAAGGCGAGGTGATCTAAAAACACCCGGCGTATGGTAAAAACAGCTTTTTACCTCTGCTTACTTGTACTGCCCTCCTATTTGTTTGCCCAGGCAAAGCAAGACACTATTGCAGTGTACTTTGATCTCGGCATATCCGCCATAAAGCAACCGGAACAATTGAAAATAGACTCGTTGGTCTATTACGATATTTTGCAACCCGGGCAAAAGCTGGGCATTATCGGTTATGCCGATTACCTGGGCTCTGAGGAGGCAAACGTCGGACTGTCTGAGGCACGCGCCAACAATATCAAAACATACCTTGTAGGCCTGGGCATGAGCGAACAAGATATCGAAATGGTGATCGGCAAAGGCGAAGTAAAAAGAGATGTGCTTAATGGAACTGCAGGCTATCGCGAAGACAGGCGGGTTGACATTATTCCCGGAGGATTTCAAAAGCCGGTCATTACTCCAAAGGCAACACCGAACCAGCCCATCGATCTCAGCAACATAAAAAAGAATGAAACGCTCCGGCTGGATAATATCTACTTTGTTGGCGGCAGTCACCAGTGGCTGAAGAAATCAGAACCTGCGCTGCAACAACTCCTGGCAGCGCTGAAGCAACATCCAACCGTGCGCATCCGCATAGAAGGCCACATTTGCTGCGAAAGCGACCACCCTGATGGCCTTGATATTGAAACCGGTAAGTTCGACCTTTCCACAAACAGGGCAAGGGCGGTACGCGATTACCTGGTGGAAAATGGCATCGATGTAACAAGGCTGGAATACCAGGGCTTCGCGCGTACGCGTCCACTCAGGGATCCGGAACTTACGGATGAAGACCAGATAATGAACCGCCGTGTAGAGATCCGCATCCTTGACAAGTAATATCAAAAACACCCCTGCTTATGGTGAAAACAGCTTTTTACCTCTGCCTGCTTGTACTACCCTCCTACTTGTTTGCACAGTCAAAGCGAGATACTATCAGCGCGTACTTTGATCTCGGCATATCAGCCATTAAGCAATCAGAACAATTGAAAATAGACTCATTGGTCTATTACGATATTTTGCAACCCGGCAAAAAGCTGGGCATTATCGGTTACGCCGACTACCTGGGCTCTGAAGAAGCAAACGTCGGATTGTCTGAAATCCGCGCTGGTAATATCAAGACTTACCTGCTGAGCCTGGGTTTCCGGGAGCAAGATATTGAAACGGTGATCGGCAAAGGCGAAGTGAAAAGAGATGTGCTTAATGGAACTGCCGGCTATCGTGAAGATAGGCGTGTCGACATCATTCCCGGGGGATTTCAACGCTCATCTAATACTCCGAAGAAAACACCGGCAAAAAGCATCGATCTCAGCAACGTAAAAAAGAATGAAACACTGCGACTTGACAATGTATATTTCGAAGGCGGTTCCGATTATTGGCTAAAAAAATCTACCCCTGTCCTGGAACAGCTGCTGGCTGCACTAAAGCAACATCCTACTGTGCGTATACGGATAGAAGGCCATATTTGCTGCGACCAGCCACGTGACGGTATTGATATTGAGCCCGGTGAATTCGAGCTTTCCACACAAAGAGCTAAAGCAGTACGCGATTACCTTGTGAAAAACGGCATCGCAATAACCAGGCTGGAATACCATGGATTCGCACGCACCCGGCCGCTTAGGAACCCGGAACGGACAGCTGAAGACCAAATGATGAACCGTCGGGTGGAGATACGCATACTTGACAAGTAATATTAAAGATCGATATCGCCGTCAAAACCATCGACGTGCATTTTATCAAACCGCTCAAACAGTTTTTCACGCGAGTAGGCTGTGATGACTGCCTTGTTGCGAAATGCAATAAACCCTGATCTCCGAAGCAGGGTCTCTTCCTCGCTGCTGTTAGCCTGTATGCGAATGGTACTAATGTCTTCGATCGAAGAAACTTGTTTTATGAATGATCTAAGCGCTGACCTGTCTGCAAAGCTAAAGTCATAAACGTTCAGCAACTTGCCGGAAACACTACAGATAACATAGCTAAGTTCATCGCCTGAATACACAAACAACCTCGCTTTCTCCCTGAGTCCCGCAGGCAGGTTGCAACGCCATTGCAGGAATTGCTCATCATGGAGGATAAAGGGGACTGCAATTTGATTTTGTTTTACAGCAATTCTCTCTGCAACACGGGCTTCGTTTGCCGGCGTCCATTCGTCAGACTGGGCAGGCAGCCTAAGAGTGTTGTATGCTGCCAAGACGGGATTAGCCACAGCAGAAGCAACCTGCAGTACTACTAGCGGCAGTTTCCTGCCTTTCAATTGCAGCAGGTGGTCAGCTTTGACCGGGTACATCATGACGCGCGGCCCTTCAAGGAATTTATAGCCGATAGACTTCTTATATTTCATCGAATCTGCCGAGGGAGTATTCCCCAGTATGACGGGAAAAACGTCAGCTGCATACAGCTCCAGCGCAGCGCCAATACCTAATTCCTTATAGTCATCGTCCACTTTAAAATTGCAACCCCATACACAGTGATGCCCTTTGCCGTTGATATTCAGCCTTGCCGGAATGTAGCCGATCTGTCCTATTATTTGCCGGTCTTTCTTACACAGCAGCAGGTTAACACTACCATTTGCACGCGTGCCATACTTCCACTTATTGTACTCGTAGTTACTCCGTGTAACCGCGTTGGGCCAGTTGCGCGCAACGAAATTCCTGTGCACTTCAACATCCCCTTCGCTAAGAAATGAAAAGCTGAAGCCACGGGCTTCGAGCAGGGAAAGTATTTTGGCTGCATTACGCATATCAGCAAACAGTTACTGTTGCACCTGCCCAGGAAAAACCAACTCCGTAACCGGCCAGTAACACGTGCTCACCGGTTTTGAAACGCTGCTGATCGATGGCATCTTTGAAAGCCAGCGGAATGGTACTGGAGGTGGTATTGCCTAACTGCTCAATATTCCGGATAAACTTTTCAGCAGGTATTTTGATCTTTTTGCGCAGGTATTCGAGTATAAAATTGTTGGCCTGGTGGAAAATGAAGTGATCGACGTTGTCGAGTTCAAGCCTGTTCTTTTCCAGCACTTGCTTTATCAACACCGGCACAGACTGTATCGTAAATGAGAACACGTTATTGCCGTTCATGTACAAATACGAGTCGGACAACACGTTCCCGTATTCATCGAAGCGTTCTTCGAAGGTTTTATTAAAATGCTTACCGGCGCCCTCTTTTATTATCAAATTTTCAGCACCGCTGCCATCTGTACCAAACACGAAATCGTTCAGCTTGAAACCGCCGGGCAAAGCGGTAATGAGCGTGGCACTGGCTGCGTCGCCAAAGATGATCTGGTTGGCCTTATCCTTTGGATGAATAAACCGGGAAAAAATATCGGCCGTCAGCAGCAATACATTTTTTGAGATACCTGACTCCACCATCCCTTTGGCCATGCCGAGACTGTAGACATAGCCGGAGCATCCCATATTGATATCGAGCGCGCCGGTGGTAGTAGCCAGTCCCAATGCATTCTGCACTATGCAGGACGTAGACGGTAAATAGTAGTCCGGCGTTTGGGTGCAGACGATCACAAAGTCAATAGTAGACCTATCAATACCGTGTTCAGCAAACAACTTTTCTGCAGCGTGGACAGCCATGTCTGAAGTAGACTCGTCGCGTGCCGCTAAATGGCGTTTTTTTATGCCGGTTATCTGTTCCGCTTTATCGATCTCACCATTGGGATACATTTCCTTTAAGGTATCGTTGGTGAGTACCTGTTGCGGTGTATAATAGGATATGCCGGATATGTATGCCATGATTATGCCCTGGAAGAAACAATGCTGTATATATCAGCCACCTTCATGCATGATTTCATATCCACATCCGACAGCTTCACACTGTAGTGCTCATCTACCATCGCTATTACACACAATGCCAACAGCGAACTCCATTCATCAATAGTCCTGAACTCGGTATCGTGGTTGATAGCGGCTGTATCCGTCTCTATAAATTGTTCCCTGAACAGGGATAAAAATTTATCTTCCATGCTCTTGCAAATTAAGATAGTCTGAAATTGTGGTCAATTCTATTTCCTTTTTATCGACGTGGTTGGCTACCAGCTCGATAAAGCGCTTGAAGTTATCAAGATTTTCTTTTCTAAAACTAAAGGCTCCGGGGTGACCTGCAACAACCAGTGGCTTGTCGTGCCTGACCGCCCATTGCAAGGCATCAAGGGTGGGTTGCCCAAATTCCATGGTGTGTTCAGGCACAAAATGAAAACCACTTGCGCTAACAAACTTTCTGTTCAACCGCATTGCACGATTTTCGCCTTTCCAGTCCACCAGTTTTTGCCACAAGGGCCTGTAATTCACCCGCACCCAGCGATAATTATGTTTTTGTAAAACGTTCGCTACACCGCCTATACTTGCGCCCTTTGCTAAAGGATACAATGCACGATCGCCTGAACTAAAAGCGCCCCTGGAATACCAGCTCATAGGCCGGTCGTGCGGCAGTACAAAGCCATTGACTTTGTAGTTATCGCCAATACAGTCTTCCAAAATGAACTTGCTGCGTTCGATGGTTTTTTCCAACTGGTAAGGAGTGAGAAACGGCAGCCACTCATGTTTCCACGAATGGGATGCCACTTCGTGGCCAGCTATAGCGATCTTTTGTATTACGTGCCTGACATCAAATGGTGCAACTGATTTTTCAGCCCCAAAGCCCACAACTGCAAACGTATATTTTGCGCCGAGGTCCCGCGCAGTCTGAAGGATGAAATCGACGCTAGCCTCCTCCTCCAGGCAGGCCTCAAAAACATAATTATATGGTTTTGTAGCAGTTATACGCGCTATCGGCGTATCATAATCCCAAACTAACATCAACTTCGCCATCTACCGGAGGGTTGGAAACAGTACAAGATAGACCACAGCGGGCTGATTACAAAATACGAGAAGCTTGAATATCAACCGTTAGGTGTGTCATTCAACTGATGAGGCACGGTTTTTCTATAAAGTTCTTTAAACAATAAAGACAGTTATGAAACTAAGGACTTGTATGGTAATGCTCATTGCGGCTGGTATGTTAGGCAGCTGCTCTTCGATGAATAAGACTCAAAAAGGCGCAGTAATAGGCGGTGGCAGTGGCGCGGTAGTAGGTGGTGTTATTGGCCGTGCTGCAGGCAATACTGCCGCAGGCGCTATCATTGGTGCCGCAGTAGGTGGCGCAGCAGGAGCTATCATCGGGCGCAAAATGGATAAGCAGGCCGAAGAGATCAAAAATGATGTACCGGGCGCTGAAGTGGAACGCGTGGGCGAAGGTATCGTAGTACGCTTTGACGAAGCAGTATTATTCTCCACTGCAAGTGCAACTCTAGGCGCTAATTCAACTACGTCGCTTAATAACCTTGTCACAATCCTGAACAAATATCCTGATACCAACCTGGAAATTGCCGGCCATACGGATAGCCGTGGCACTCATGAGTACAACCAGGGTTTGTCGGAGCGTCGCGCACAAGCAGTATCGGGCTACCTGGTTAATCGCGGCATCAAAAGTGCACGCATCACCACCCGCGGATATGGTGAAACGCAGCCTATCGCATCGAACGACACGGATGCCGGCCGTGCCGACAATCGCCGTGTGGAATTCCAGATCTTTGCCAATGAAAAAATGAAACAGGAAGCAAAATCAGCGGCGAACTAAACAAAAAGACAATAAATTAATAACAAAGCTCCCGATTAGGGAGCTTTGTTATTTTTAGAAACAGCTACCCCGGCAACAAAAAAATATTAATTTTATAACAAGCACTTTACGTTATTGAACTAAATCTCTACCTGATGCTGAATAAATGGTACTCACCCAAGGGATACATGATGTTGTTACTGGCCGGAATATGTACGTCTGCTGCATTGGCGCAGCCGTGTAACCAGTTACTGATCGCGTCATATACACCGGGAAATGTATGTTCGGGAAGGGCCCTTCATTTGTCGGCAAATACAATAACAGGTGCAACGTATAGCTGGAACGGCCCTGCGGGGTTCTTTTCTACGGGCCAGAATCCAATATTAGCAAATACAACGATGGCCCATGCAGGAAGCTATATAGTAACCGCAACTGCGGGCAGTTGCGTCTACAAGGATACGGTGAATGTAACAGTAAGCCAGTCGCCCGCTACACCAATAATCACATTAGCAGCACCACCCTGTGCAGGTTCCGGACTCTCACTCCAGTTTACGAGTTCAGGCGGCCCCGGTATTACTTACGCAGCCTACACGCCTGGCGGCGCGCCATATAGTACCATCTTTAGTCTATCAACCAGTCATAACGGAACATATAAAGCGGTAGCGAGTCTCCCGAACGGATGTAAATCTGATACGGGATATTATACACTACAAGTAATTGACCTGCCAACACCAACCCTGCTGGCAGATACCCCGATATGCCGTGGCGATACGCTCCATATGTACGTGGCCAATAACACTCCTGTTGTTGACAACTATTATTGGAATACTCCTGCCTCAAGTCCGTTTTATACATTGCCACAGCCACTGCACCTGCCCAACGTTACCGTGGGAGGATTTTATGGAGTGCAAACTGTGCGCGATGGGTGTATGTCACCAGTCGCCTTAAGTCTGATCACCTTCCTTCCAAGTATGTATGCATCGGCCTCAGTAACTGCAGATGGAGATATCTATCCCACTTATACGGAAATGACCTTCACAGCTCATATCAGTAATGGCGGTGGAACACCAACCGTCCAATGGTATAGGAACGGAGCTCCTATTCAAAATGCCAACGACACGATATATAAAGGACTGCTGTTTAGTGATGTTTTCCCTATGGACTGGTTGTATGTGCGGGTGCAACGAGACAGTGCATGCGGCGGTGTGAGCTATAGCGATACCGCCTATGTCAACCAGGTTTTGAAAGTGGCAGATGCCAGCCAGCTAAATGATATTGCGCTCTATCCAAATCCTAACAACGGTACATTCTTCCTTCAGTCACCGATGTTGGGCGGGGTCGCGACAATTGAGATCGTCAATGCAATCGGACAACGCCTATTTTCAATGGAAGCATCAAATACCGATCAGCTGGAAATTAACCTGCCCCTGGAAATAACTAATGGAATGTACCAGCTCAGGCTAACCAATGGTGAGCAGACACAAGTAGCCCGCTTTATGTTGAACCGTTAGTTTATCTGATCGTTGCAAAATGATGTGCATGGCCGGTGGCGTGTTCTGCTAACAGCTTGATGGTATCTGCATCGAGGTGGTGAAATGTTTCGTCCAGTTGTTCAAACTCCTTCAACTCGTTGTACAACATGGCAAACTCCTCAACGGTAGTACTTTTGTCCAGTAGTTCACGATTGAGGACATATACCTTTAATACGCTGTCAAGCACTTCGGCCACTTCAGTTGCGCCTAGTTCTGAAAGCCATTCCGGCATATTAAGCAGGAGGCCGACATAACCGTTTTGTATGAACTGGATAAATCCGCCCTGCAGCACTTGCATACGCACATAGTCGTAAGATAGCAGCAATTGCTGTCCCTCAGACAGTTCGTCCATAAAAGTAAAATCCTGGCGTTTGTACATTTCTTCGTGTAGGGGTTGTACAAAAAGGTCGAAAACGCCCTGGTAGTCGCCGGCGGCAACGGCATTATCCAATTCAGTCTTTTTTATATCCGGCAGAAACTTACTATCCATACTTTTGTAAAAGTATGAAAGAAGTAAAAGACCTGTTCTCAAAACAGTCAGCAACTTATGCCGCTTCCCGGCCAAAGTATCCTGATGAGCTATACGATTTCATATTTGGGATAACGCAAAACTTTGATACTGCGTGGGATTGCGGGACAGGCAACGGGCAGGCTGCTATGCGACTGGCCGGGAGATTCGCCCAGGTAATTGCTACCGACCTCAGCGAAAAACAAATAAGCTATGCCGTACCCAAAGAAAACATTATCTATAAAGTGGCGCGCGCGGAAGACTCCGGGCTGGATGATAACAGTGTCGACCTTGTCACAGTAGGAACTGCATTGCACTGGTTTGACTTCGATAAGTTTTATAGTGAGGTTGCGCGAGTAGCCAGAAAAGGTGCACGCATTATAGTGTGGGTTTATGCACCGTTCAGGTCAGAAAGCGCTATTGACGAGATCCTCGACAATTTTACTTATAAACTTTTAGGTCCATATTGGGACGCTGAACGCAAATGGGTGGACGAGCAATATAAGACCATCCCTTTCCCGTTTGAAGAAATACCGGCTCCCGCTTTAACGATACGCCTTAGCTGGACGCTGGAACAGTTTATGGGTTTTCTGCATTCGTGGTCGAGCGTGCAGCATTATATCACACAAAATGGCAGCGATCCTGTCGAGATCATCCGGGCACAACTGGAGGCTATATGGAAGCCGGGAGAAGTAAAACAACTGGCGTTCCCCCTGTTTATACGGGCAGGCATCATAAATAAGTGATAACCAAAATCATTTCACACTTCGTGAAGATTGAGTAATTTTCGCCCATGGAAAAGAAAGAAAGGGCCCCTGTTTACTACAGCGAGTACCTGCAACTGGATAAAATACTAGATGCGCAACAACCTGAAAGCGCTAAGGAGGGTATTAAGGCCGATGATGAAATGATGTTCATCATTATCCACCAGACCTACGAATTATGGTTCAAGCAGATATTGCATGAATTGAATATAATAAGAGATGTCTTTAAGCAGGACCATATCCCGAATAGCTCGCCTGATATATACAATACTGTTCACCGCGTTCAGCGCGTGTGCCGCATATTGGACATAGCCGTGATGCAAATGAGCGTTATGGAAACAATGACCCCACTCGACTTTCTTGATTTCCGCGACCTGCTCAGGCCTGCATCCGGGTTCCAGAGCATCCAGTTCAAGATGATCGAGGCAACGCTGGGACTGGAATACCAGCAAAGACATGGCCAGGCCTACTACCTCTCTCAATTGAACCAGAAAGATATAGAGCTAGTAAAAGAGGCAGAATCGAAAGAATCATTGCTGGTGCTGATCAACAGGTGGCTGGAACGCATGCCATTTGCCAAAGACAGCTATTGGCAGGAAACCAGCGGTCATGAGTTCTGGAAACAATACCGCGATGCTTACGCCGGCAGCCTGAGCGAAATGGAAAGGAAAAACCTGGAGACATTCGATAAGCTATTCATGGACGATGCGAACTATCCCGCCGATCGCAAATTCAGTGCGGATGCTAACCGGAGCGCGTTGTTCATCATGTTGTACAGGGACTATCCCCTGCTTCACTTGCCATATGAACTGGTGAGCAGTCTACTGGAGATAGACGAACTATTGTCGATGTGGCGTCACAGGCATATCCATATGGTGCAGCGCACTATAGGCAAGCGTGTGGGTACAGGTGGCAGTACCGGCGCTGAATACCTGCGTGGTGCGGCCGACAGCCATTATATCTTTAAAGAAATGGCTGAACTTACTTCGTTCCTTGTTTCCCGCAACCTGGTACCCAGGTTACCTGAAAAGCTGGTGCACGGCCTGAGCTACAATTAACAGCATAGGATGTCATTAGCCATCGAGATAGAAAATCTCCGAAAACACTACAAGGGTGCGTGGACTCCATCGCTCGATGGCTTGTCATTGACCGTAAAACACGGGCAGATCATGGGTTTGCTGGGGCCGAACGGCGCCGGCAAAACCACGACCATCAATATACTTTGCGGGCTGGTGCTTCCGGACGGAGGCAAAGCGAAAGTGCACGGAAAGGATTGCGTTAAAGATGTACTGGAAATACGGCGAATGACAGGGGTAGCGCCACAACAGATAGCGCTATTCTCGAATCTCACCGCCTGGGAGAACTTCAGGTATATCGGCAGGTTGTATGGCTTGAAGGAAAGCCTGATCACGGAGCACGCAGGAAAGCTGCTGGAGCGCCTTGGACTAGAGAAGCATGCAGATAAAAGGGTGAACCGTTATAGCGGGGGCATGAAGCGGAGAGCTAACATTATTGCTTCATTGCTTCACCAACCTGAATTGCTGATCCTGGACGAACCTACTGCGGGCGTTGACGTACAATCAAGGGCATTGATACTCGATTTCCTGCAGGAATACAACAGTAAGGGCAATACTATATTGTACACATCTCACCTGATGGAGGAAGCTGAACAAATATGTGATGACGTAGTGATCATAGATGAAGGTAAATATATCACCAGCGGAGCGCCAAAAACATTGATAGCCGGAACACCCGATTGCAAACGACTGGAAGATGTCTTCCTGCATTACACCGGGCATTCTGTACGAGACTAAACGATGAAAAAAATCACTGCCACAATAGCTAAGGAATGGATACTGCTTCGCCGCGATATAGCAGGCTTTGCACTACTGTTCATAATGCCGGCTATGCTGATTGTAGTGATGGCGTTGGTACAGGACGCGCCGTTTCGCGATTACCAGGAAATGCGGTTTGAATTGCTATTGGCAGATAATGATGGCGGAAGTTTGGCGAAGGAGATCAAAGCGGGACTGAAAGAAAGCAAAAACTTCGAGGTTATCGATGCTATCGACAATCGCCCTTTAAATGAACAGCAACTTAAAGAGTTACTACAAAAAGGGAAATACAGTATCGGCATCGTGATACCTAAGGGAGCGACAGCTGAAGTGGTAAATTCCGCTAACGCACTGGCAAATACTGTTTCTAAAAAACTGGGGTTAAGCACCCTACCAGAACGCGAAACGCGGGAAGCTTATGTACGAATGTATTTTGACCCGGTATCTAAACCGGCCTTCCGCGTGTCGATCAGCAATGCACTGGATAAATACATTACTTATTCCTGCAGCAAAATACTAGTTGAGCGATTATCAAAACTCAGCGGCGGCACTGACACCGCAATCGCGGGTACCAACTTCAAAAGAGTGTTCCAGGGTATAGGCTTAAGAGAAGAACCATTGTCAGATGAAAAAGGTCCCCGGTATCTCATCAACTCTGTTCAGCACAATGTACCGGCCTGGGCAATATTTGGCATGTTCTTCATTTTGCTCCCGGTTGCAAGTCACACCATCAGGGAGAGGGAAGAAGGCAGCGCACTGCGGCTGGAACTGATACCAAACGCTTACCGCGGTGTTGCCTTAGGAAAGATCTTATTTTACACGATAGTGTGTACGGCGCAGTTCGCCTGCATGCTGGCTATCGGCATTTGGCTACTACCCCATATAGGCTTGCCATCACTCTATCTCGGGGAACATGCCTGGCTGCTGATACCGCTCGCCATCCTTATCGCTTATTCAGCCACATCATTCGGATACTTTATTGGCGCTGTTTTTAAGACCATCACCCAGGCTCTGCCTTTCGGCTCTATAAGCATAGTGCTCCTTTCAGCCATTGGTGGCATTTGGGTACCAATAGAGCTGTTGCCGCAGGCATTAAAGACGGCAGCTTTGACCTCCCCTTTACATTGGGCGCTTGACGGAGTTCACCAGGTAATACTCAGAAATGGAGGGATTACCGATGTCGTACCTCATATGGTTGTGCTGCTAGCCTTTGGTACTATCATGTGGCTGATCAGTATTTACCTCAACCGCTCGCGCAGGTATTCCTTCTAGTTTTTTGTGAGGACAAATATCAGGTTGGCAGTGAGCTTCGTATTGTCCAATACTTCTATTCTCATTCCGTGACTTTTAGCAAACGACTCAATAAATGCACGACTGATAAAGTGCAAGTCATTCTGCGTTTTATTGAACTTAAAAATGCGTGTAGAAAACACTTCGGTTGCTTTGGTGCCTTTGATGCGATCCTTTAACTCCGAAACTCCATCGCGGATAATGAGTTTACCCCCGCTATTCAAAGCAGTGTAACATCTCTCGAGCAGTTGCTGTTGTTGGTCCGGCAACAAATAGTGCAGTACATCGCTAATAATGATGCCGTCGCATGCGCCTAACTCAATTTCGGTCAGGTCACCCTGCCTGAACTTAATGTTGTCATCGCGTAAAAAATTGTTTTGGGCCGTCTCGATCTTTTCTTCGTCGTAGTCAATACCTGTAAAAGACCTGCCTGGCGCAGCCCAGTGCAGCATGTAGGTCATAAAACCGTAACCGCAACCAAGGTCATAAAACTTACCTTCTGGTGGCAGCAGCGCGTGAAACTGTTCGTAATAACCTTCGAGTTTAGTTTTCACGCGGCAGTACCATTCAAGCGTTGGACCTTTATACGTGTACGAGCGATGAAGCTGCTCTTTAAAGTAAGACGGTGTCTCATTGGTTGCTTTTACATTCGCATACTCATTACGCATCCATCGGCCAATGAGCTTTGCCCGCTCGCTGTAGGTCTTACCAAAAGTTTCGTCATTCAGTGCAATACGCGGATGTATATAAACAGAGCACACGCCATCCTTCAGCAGGAAATCTCCTTTTCGCATCGCATAGCCAATGCCATGCAATACCAACGGAACGACGTCCAGCTTCAATTGCTCAGCGATATAGAAAGCTCCTTTGTGAAAACGCCTGATCGTATCGTCAGGTGATCTTGTCCCTTCGGGGAAAACAACTATAGAATAGCCCCGGTCTACAAGGTTTCTTAACGGCTCTATGCTATCCTCCGCTCCATCTGCTACGGGGTAATATTCTGCCATGCGCACCACTGCCCCAAACACAGGCGAGCGCCACACCCATCGGTTGGTCATAAGTACCAGTTTGGGATGCAGCATGGTAGTGGTTAGTATATCGAGGAATGAACTGTGGTTGGCTATATACACAGCAGGCTTCTGAAAGTCCTCATTCGACAGGTTGTAAACGCGTTTACGGACATTGCCCATAATGTACATCATGCTCCATGTATACCTACTTACCCAAACGTGAAACCAGTATTTGGCTTTTTCTCTATTGAACGGCCAGAGTTTAGTGAGAATAATGCCCAAAATAGTTAGCACCAATGAGCCGGCGAAGAAGTACGTGAAAGCAAACACCGACTTGACAAAACTCCACAATGTGAACGGAAGCAGCTTCTTATCAGCCCTGTTTTGAATGAACCAATTGAACAGGAATGGTTGCAACGTTTGAGAGATAAATAAAACGCAAACCAAACCCACCACAGAAATGAAGGCAATAGAGCGTAAAGCGGGATGTTTGGCTAATAAAAGTACACCCAGTCCTATAACCACTGTGACAGCCGAAACGTATACCGCGGAACGAACTGAGGTAAGTTTCTGTTTACCATATTTCAATCGCTCCGTAAGACCATCCATCGTGAAGATGGCGTAATCATCACCAAGGCCGAAGATGAGTGAAGAGATAATGATGTTGACGATATTGAATTTCAATCCGAGCAAAGACATAAGGCCCAATATCCACACCCAGGAAATCGCCATTGGCAGGAAAGCTATTATTGCCAGCTCTATACGTCCGTAGCCAATAAGCAAAGCAAAAAATACAATGAGCGAGGAATACAGGGCAATGTTAGTGAAATCTCTATTGAGAATATCTACAAGCTGCAATGCTCCTTGCTGCCTATCCGTAATAGTTACGGCATCGATGCCGGATAATGCATCGAAAACTTCTTTTCGGTGCTCCTGAGGCACTTTGAGCGCCGCAATGGCATAATGCCTGCCTTCCGCAGCAGAAAACCCACCGGGATAAAACGACTTCAGCAAGCCAATTGTTTGCTCGTCCAGTGGAGCGTATAGTCGACCGATGGTCTCATCAAAAGAAGCGAATGCAGATGAAGTAAAGCCTTCCCTTTGTGCCGCGGCATTTACATCACCAACAACCTGCTTTTGTTTTTCTGGCGTCCAGAAGGCCTGCCAGCGTGCGATCCTTTGTCGTTGCTCGGCCGCAGAAGGCAGAAATACAGTAGGATCGGACACACTCCTCACCCACCCGCTGTCGGCGATATTATCCAGTTTGCTATTTACCGATTCCAGTTTTTGCAACGCTGCTTCCTGCGATTGTCCATTGGCAACGACAAACACAGAGCTCAAAGCGTAAGCATTCGCAGCGCTCACCTTATCCTGCGCTTTCTTCATTTCCGGCGACAGGTAGTTCAGGTTCATCAGGTCGCTGTCGAACTGAACATCGCGGCTGAAGTAAAGCATCACCGGCGTAAGCAATACAATGAACAGTAGCAGCACTTTGTTCTTCTCCGGTTTCCAAAGTGCTATGCGATCAAAAATAGTTGTGGTTTCCTTCGATGTTTCAACGCCCAGGGGAAAATGCGGTAAAAACACCAGCGTGCATAAAGCTGCACCGGCAAGGCTGGCTGCGGCAAAAAGACCAAGGTCCTGCAGTATGGGTGTATGCACTAACCTAAGCGACAAAAAGGCTGCTATCGTAGTAAAACTGCCTATCGTTAGCGGTTGAGCCAGCTCTTTGACCGTATTACGGATATTTCGCTCATGCCGAAGGTGCGCCAGGAAGTGAATCGAAAAATCGATAGCGATGCCAAGTATAATAGCGCCGGCACCGATGGCAATAACTGAAATGGAGCCTTGCACCATGCTTACCACCCCGAGCCCCATCAATGCGCCATATACAACCGGCACGAGCAAAAGCAAAGGCGTGCGCTTACGCCGGAAATAGTAGAACGTAAGTGCTAAGAGGAGTACAATGGTCACCGACAACGTAACGATGGTA
>JAJNBR010000263.1 GCA_021156265.1 Flavipsychrobacter sp. | reverse complement strand
AGGAATACCTGGTGAAATCGCAATGTATCCAGAAACTCAAGATTGGATTTGGTGGTGGCCAGCAGATCAAGACTGTGTATGGCCCAATCGTCTTCCACTATATACAGGGTACCATGCACCAAAGGTTCGTAATCACGTTTCGGTATTACCTGTATCTTGTTGACCGTGTATTTCCCTTCGCGAAACTCGCCCTGGTATTTGTAATTGTAGTAATGCAGTGCATTGTCACTTATCGGTGAAACAAACCCTCTGGGGGCTACTGTTTCCCATTGGCAGGCGTTATTGGCATAAAAAGTGATCAGCGGCGGCAGCTCGGGCGTACCGAAACCATTTGGATCGCCGCTTTCGCGCACAGAGCGAATGATCGTGCGTTCTTTTCCGTTAGCGGCATAATACTCTGCCTCCTGCTCAGCCAGGTACCAAATACCTTTACCGCTCGAATCAAAACCCATTTCCGACTTCGCCTCTTTACCCTCTTTCTTACTCATCAGTCCGGGTATGGACTTAGGCATGGCGCGGTTGCGCAGCACCGCTTTTAAGTAGGTCGAGGTTTGAAACGACTTCACC
The DNA here is from genome assembly GCA_021156265.1 of Flavipsychrobacter sp. Taxonomy (GTDB): domain Bacteria; phylum Bacteroidota; class Bacteroidia; order Chitinophagales; family Chitinophagaceae; genus Polluticoccus. The sequence continues at coordinate 3,768 of JAJNBR010000263.1, read as the reverse complement.
TGCTCCAAATGAAACTCGCGTCTCTTGATGGCCTTTCGAATAATGGCATAGGCAGGATCTTCTGCACTAGCCTTGACCACCACAGCCTTCATTTCCAGCGACTGGTCTTGCAGCGAAAAATCGTGGGTAATGGTTTCATCGCCTTTGATGGTTACAGTAAACGAGGCTTGCTTAAAGCCCATGTACTGGCAAAGCACTTTATGAGTGCCGGGTTGTAAATGCAACTGGTATTGCGCTTCCGCATTGGTGGTGGTACCCATAGTAGTACCTTGCACGAATACGGTAGCAAATGGCAGCGGTTCGCCTTTATTGTCGTTTACCTTGCCTTTTAAAACGCCGGCAAAAACTGGCAGCGACGATAATGTGGCCAGTAACAGGAATATGCTGAAACAGAATAATTTTCTCATTGCGGTGAGTTGAGGGTTATATCGCTCTATTCCTGTCTATCGTTCAACGGAACGAAAAGTTACAACCTGCTAAAAAAGACCGTGGATCTGCGCATCGATGCGGCGAACTACCTCGGCAAAATCCTCTTCCTTATCGGCGAAGTTCACTTTGTCTACATCAATGATCAGCAGCGGGCCGTCGGTGTATTTCTCGATCCACTTGTTATAAAACTCGTTCAGGCGCTTCAGGTAGTCGAGGCGTATATTCTCTTCGTAATCGCGGCCGCGTTTCTGTATCTGGTCTACCAGCGCAGGTATCGATGCGCGCAGGTATATCAGCAGGTCGGGCGGGGCTACCAGCTTGCGTAGTGTATCAAACAGCGATGAATAATTCTCGAAGTCGCGCTTGGTCATCAGGCCCATCTCGTACAGGTTGGGTGCAAAGATGTAAGCATCCTCGTAGATGGTACGGTCCTGTATCACGCTATCCTTGCCATTACGAAGCTCTAATTGGTTCTTCAGGCGACTGTTCAGAAAGTATATCTGCAGGTTGAACGACCAGCGCTGCATATCCTCGTAAAAATCTACCAGGTATGGATTGTGCTCATTATCCTCGAAATGCGCTACCCATTTATAATGTTTGGCAAGCAATGCAGTGAGCGTGGTCTTACCGGATCCGATATTACCGGCAACGGCTATGTGTTTTGGAGGAGTTTTTTTAGCAGGCATAAACAGAGTGATCTCTTACCTTATTTTCTACAAGATAATAAGCTATTTAAAAAAATGCGCACAGCGCCGACTATTATTAGTAATAATTTATCCCTATCTTCTTGCGGGCCTCCGCAATGGTCTTCGATGCGCTTTCGCGGGCTTTTTCGGCGCCCTGCTTCATGATACGCTGCAGTTGAGGTGCATCTTGCTGAAGCTCAGCAGCCCGCTCACGTATAGGGCGAATAAAGTTTACCATATCCTCGGCCAGGTGTTTCTTCATATCGCCGTAGCGTATGGTGCAGTTGTTGTACATGCTGCGGTAGGTCTCCACCGTTTCCGGCTTCGATACCAGGTGAAACAACTGGAAGATATTCTGAATATAGTCAGGCATGTCGCTGTTGTGCTCTGTAGGACCGGCATCGGTCTTTGCCTTCATTACTTTTTTGCGGATGGTGTCATCATCATCGGCCAGGTACAGGGTCGCATTCACGTTCTCGCTCTTGCTCATCTTACCGGTATTATCCAGGCTCGGTACCTTTACCAGCTCGCTGCTGTAGTTGAACGGATATGGCTCGGGGAATGTTTCTCCATAACGGCTGTTGAAACGCTGCGCGAAGTTGCGCGCCATTTCTACGTGTTGCTCCTGGTCTTTACCTACAGGCACTTTCACCCCTTTGTGTATGAGTATGTCGGCGGTCATGAGCACGGGGTAGGTCAGCAGGCCGGCGTTCACGTTTTCCGGCTGCGTGCGCACCTTGTCTTTGAACGTAGGCACTTTTTCCAGCTCACCTTTATAAGCCAGCATGTTCAGCATCAGGTACAGCTCCGGTATCTCGGGGATATCGCTCTGCGCATACAGCGCCACTTTATCAGGATCGAGGCCACAGGCTATGTTCTCGGCCACTACACGGTACACATTCTCTCTCAAGTGCGCAGGCTCCGGGTGGGTGGTGAGCGAATGGTAATCGGCTACGAAAAAATAGCAGTTGTATTCCTCCTGCATTTTCACATAGTTACGCATAGCGCCAAAATAATTACCCAGGTGCAGGTAGCCCGTCGAACGAATGCCGCTGACAACGATCTCTTTACTCATAACGGCCGCAAGATACAAAACAGGCAGGAAGGAAAAGGGCGGCAATAAAAAATCCCCGCCAGTGGCGGGGATGGACTTTTATCTGTCAGGGGCTAGCGATAGTTAGAAGTCTAATTTGAACGATACAGGTAGCGTCATCATGACGGCGACCTTCTGTCCACCATTTTCACCGGGTATCCATTTCGGCATATTGTTTACGGCACGAAGTGCTTCTACTGATAAAAGTCCAGATTCTGATTCAACTACTTTGGGGTTTACAATTGCGCCTGTCGGATCTACAACGAATTGCACATATACCGTTCCCTGTACTTTCTTCTCTCTCGCTTCTTCAGGATACTTCACGTTGTTGACCATGTAGGCCATCATGTCGCCGTCGAATTGCGGCATTTTTTCGGCCAATTTAAGCACTTCCCCGTGGGTTATATAGAGGCCATCTTTTGTTTGCGCCCCACCTGAATACACTGTATCATCTTTCATCTCCCATTTCTTCGACTTACAGCTTTGCACACCCACCACACCAACAAATAAAGCCACCGTAGCCAGAGCAGATACAACGCCAAACACATACTTAGTCACCCCACTCTTTTTCTTCAACATCATCAACCTCCTCCTGATGGGGTGTATCATGAACGAATGCGACATAGGCAGCGTACACCTGTTGAAAGCGCTTGACACCAACAAGTCACTGTAACCATCATTACCAGCCACAGCCTCATCTGCCTGGAACTCGTGCACCTGCATCAGCTCCTTCTTCAGCCATATCAACAAGAAGTTGGGCCAAAAGAATATTTGTAACACAGTTAAAAATATTACATCGCGTGTATGATGCAGGCGGATGTGTGCTGTTTCATGCTCGATGATAGTAGTATTCTGCTCGCTATCGGGCAGGAAGATATAGCTAAACCAGCTGCCCGGACCGTAACCTGAGTTCGTTACCAGCGTATAACCGTTACCCTTTATTTTCTCACTTCTGCCTATCACCCGCTTCAGGCTGATGAGTTTATATATAAACGCTCCCAGCAACACCAGCGATACGCAGAGATATACCGGCGACACTACATCGTAACTCACTGACTGTTGTGTGGTGCCTACCACCACCTCCGGCAGGCGCACGGTCAATGCAGTAGCACTCCGTATCTGCTCACCGACTACTTCAGAGAATTTCAGAAAAGGAATAGCGAGAGGCAACACTGCCGAAGCCAGCAGGTACACTCGGTTAAATGTGTGCATCGGCCTGTTGCGCAGGAATAAAATATACACCAGGCACATAAGCGCCGTATAGCCCGTAACCTGAATTAAATAGAGCATAGCTGTTTATTTTTTAGGTGAAGATTTTTTTAACTCGTTCAATATTTCCTCCAGCTCTTTTACGCTGATATCTTTTTCTTTAGCGAAGAAAGAAAGCATGCTGGCAAACGATCCGTCGAAATAGCGCTTCACGAATTGCTTCATCGAGCGCTTGCTGTAATCATCTTTGGCCAATACGGGAAAGTACCTATTCGACTTGCCAAAAGATTCATGGCTCACAAAGCCTTTGTCTTCGAGTATCTTTACGATGGTGCTAACGGTGTTATAATG
>JAJNBR010000262.1 GCA_021156265.1 Flavipsychrobacter sp. | reverse complement strand
GTTCTTTATGATAGCCTGGGTCATTTTCCTGGCCAGCGTTATCATATTTGTGTTGCGCAATTTCAACGTGCTGCCCTATAACAACTTTACCTACTATGCTTTGCAGATAGGTTCCGCGCTCGAGGTGATCCTGCTGTCGTTTGCCCTGGCCGACAAGATCAACACCTTCCGGCGTGAAAAGGAAGAATCGCAGTTGCAGGCCATGACGGCGTTAGAAGAAAATACACGCATCATTGCGGAACAAAACGTGATGTTGGAAACAAAAGTAAGCGAGCGTACCCACGAGTTGAAAATATCCAACCAGGAACTTAACAAAACCCTGCAGGAACTGAAAGAAGCTGAAATGCAGCTTGTAGAATCTGAAAAAATGGCCTCGCTCGGTCAGCTCACTGCCGGTATCGCACACGAGATCAACAACCCGATCAACTTTGTAACCTCCAACGTTAAGCCGCTGAAGCGTGATGTGGATATGCTGCTGACGATGATCGAACAGGTAGAAACGATCACGCTGAACGATGGACCTCTGGAGGACAAAAAGCGAAAGATCATGGAGTTGAAAGAAGAATATGATTTTGACTATCTGAAAACCGAGATCGACCACCTGTTGAAAGGCATCAACGAGGGTTCCAGCCGTACTGCTGAGATCGTTAAAGGCTTACGCATTTTCTCGCGTCTTGATGAGGACGATCTGAAGAAAGCGAGTATCAATGAAGGAATTGATTCAACCATAGTCATCGTCAACAACCTACTGGATAGCCGGATAACGATCGACAGGCAATATGGTAATATACCGATGGTAGAGTGTTATCCGGGCAAGCTTAACCAGGTGTTCCTCAATATCATTACTAATGGCATACATGCCATCAAATCGAAATTCAAAGAGCAGGCCGGAGGTAAAGTGACTATTACCACAACGAATACAGAAGACAATGTTGCTATTAAGATTGCCGACAATGGTACCGGTATGGATGAGCTTACTAAAAAGCGGCTGTTCGAACCATTTTTCACTACAAAAGATGTAGGAGAAGGCACAGGTCTCGGTATGTCAATAGCCTATAACACCATAAAAAAACACAACGGTACTATAACAGTAAATTCAATACCAGGCGAAGGCACCGAATTTATCATTGAAATACCAATAACGCAATAATTGTTGTAAATTAGTTGTAGTGAGCGAGCAGAAGAAAATAAAGGTATTATATATAGACGACGAGATGAATAACCTCGTCAGTTTTAAGGCGTCGTTCCGTTTCGACTATAACGTGCTGGTAGCCAACTCAACGGCTGAAGCGCGTTCCCACCTCGAAAAAAACAGCGATATCAGCGTGATCCTTTGTGATCAGCGGATGCCTGATAAAACGGGGGTGGAGTTTTATGAAGAGATCAGAGAGGACTTTCCCAACCCTGTAAGGATACTCATCACCGGTTATACCGATATTGAATCGGTGATCGATGCCATCAACCGCGGTCATATCTTTCGTTATATAAAGAAGCCATGGACGGATGTTGATGTAAAATCGGCGATAGATGAAGCGCATAAGTTTTACGTCACCACCTCTATGCTGGCCGTGAAAAACGAAGAACTTCAAAAAGCATACAACGAGCTCGATAAATTCGCCTATAGCGCAACGCACGATATGCGCGGGCCTATATTAAGCGTGTTAGGCATTATCAATATTGCGGAGGAAAGTGAAAGTTCGCTCCGACGAGACGTCGTTGAAGATCGTGCTCAACAACCTGTTGTCCAACGCATTCAAGTACCAGAAGAAAAATGGTAGTGAAAGGGTTGTGAAACTGAAAATAGAAGTAAGTAAGGGAACCGCAAATATACTTGTAAGCGACAATGGTATCGGCATACCTGAAAACAGCATTGGCCAGATTTTTAATATGTTTTACCGTGCGGCCAACGACGAACTGGGTTCAGGCTTTGGACTGTACAATGTAAAAGATGCTTTGAATAAAGTGAGCGGAAACATCGAAGTGGAATCAGAACTAAATAAAGGAACAACATTTAAAGTAACGCTACCCAGTAAATAATGAACCCCGACAAGCTTCATTTTATTGTTATTGACGACAGCAAGCTGGATTGCTTTATAGCCGAGAAGATCATTCAAAACACAGGCCGCAATCAAAGCATCCATACTTTTCAGCTGGTGACCGATGCCCTGAACTATATTGCCAGCTTGTCTCAGCATAACGGCAAGACCATCGTTTTTGTAGATATCCAGATGCCGGTGATGAATGGTTTCGACTTCGTTGAATCGTTTGAACAGTTGCCATCCGACGCCAAGTCGAACTATGTCATTTACATGCTTTCGTCATCCATCAACGAGAACGATATCGCCAAGGTGCGCGGGTACAATTCCGTAAAGCAGTTTTTGAACAAGCCATTGACCGGCAAAACAATGGCAATGGTGCTGGAGGATAACTAGCTTTTTTACTTTATAGGCTCTACTTTATAGCCCGATTTGCGCAGCAATGCAATAACGCCGTTTTTACCCCAAAGATGGCCGGCGCCTACCGCAAAAAAAACGGCATTCTGGTCCATCTTATCTACCATGCGGGGTATCCATTTTTCATTTCTCACGTCGAGGAAACCGCCAAGATCGAGATCTTTTTTGCCTGATTCAACTATCAGCCGGTGCAGCGCGGCAATATCCTGTTTTTTGTATGCAGTTACCAGCCTGTTGTAGTCGTCTTTCGAGTCGTCTTTACTGCGGATGATGTCTATCAGGTCCCGGGCTACGCTGTCTGCAGGAAGGTTATCAAACAGGTCAAGTTGTTCGCGTGGTGTTTCCAGGCCTATTATTTCTTTGTTTTCTTTTTTTGCCGCGACCATAATGTTGGCCTCATATGATACAGGCATAGTGCACCCTATAGCGCGCTCCGCAAGCAACGTCTGTATGGCCACAGGCTTCATCATCTGGAATACGGCGATATCGACACCCACACTGTCTGATAAATATTTCTGCAATGCGGCATACTCGTCATCGCTGAAATAATCCTTCAACTTTTTTTCTTCATTGTTGATCATTCCTTTAGCTACTTCCAGGAAGATCTCGGGGGCATCGAGGTCCATTTCAAAACAAACAACATCAGCCCGCTTTAAAGTGGCCTGCATAGTGTCTGTCCAGAAATAATCGTCGGGGCATATCAGGTGTATGGTGCCAAACAGGTAGGAGGGTTTTTGCATATCCTTCCCGGTAATACGCCACAGCAGCGACTTTCCCTGCTTGCTGAACGCCGGCAAACTGATGAATATACAGGCCAGCAATAAAAGCAGTTTCGTCGACATCTTCATGATACAAATGTACTTATTCCAGTACTAGCGTAGCTAAACCTATGCCAACGCCCGCCAGCATGGCTATTACCTTTTGCCGGGTCAGCATGTGGTGTTTGGTGCCGCTTTCAAAGAAAATGGTTGTTGAGATGTGAATAAAGGCTCCCGCTACAATAGGTACCAATGCAGCCACCAACCGGGCCATTGCCGAATAATTCTGACCAAGCGCTACAGCTATGGTGCCGGCCAGCGGCGTAATGAGCGAAAACCCGATCAATACGATCATTGCCTTTCTTTTGCCTTTGGCGGCCATCGTCAGCATGGTCACCAGCATAGCCTCAGGCAGTTTGTGGGCGGCAACGGCCATGTATAAAGACGGTTCAGTTGCGCCCAGGCGGTAGTTGAAACCAAGGGGCAATCCTTCCATAAAAGCGTGCAATCCAAGCCCCAGCAAGATGGGTGTTAAAGAAATGTGATGGTTATTCTGGTCCAGGTGCACATGGCCGTGCTCCAGCCCATGCGTAAATCGTTGAATCAGCAGCTGTATGAAAAAACCCGCCAGCAGATATATGCCCGCTTTTGAGCCAAGGTCTTCGAAGGTTTCGGGCAGCAGGTGCAATAGCGTGATGCTAAGCAGGAAAGAGCCCGAAAAAGCCAGTAAAAGGTGCATTCGCCTGTCATCTATGCCCCTGGTCCACAGGGGTATGCTACCCCCCGCAAATGTGATGGTAAATAACAACAGGTTGTAAGCTAGCTGCATAGACGAGTGTTTCGGCGGCGTAAAAATAAGCCTATTGGGCTAATGTTAACGATAATCCAATAAAACCCCTTCCATTCCCCATATTTCGCATCAGGGCATAGTTATTTTTAAAGTAGGGGCGACGAGTGAATGCTAAATTGAGAAGTCATGGAATTTTTGAATTTGAGTAAACCGACGAATAATAGGAAGTTAGCCCCGGGACAAATATTAATAGCCGAGCCTTTTTTGGCCGATCCTAATTTTGCACGTTCAGTGATTCTACTGTGCGAGCATGGTGAAGAAGGTTCTGTAGGATTTGTATTGAACAGGCCAACTGATCTTACATTGGGAGATCTGTTGCCGGAATTATATACGCCATTACTGAATATTAACCAGGGTGGCCCTGTGCAACTCGATACACTGCACATGTTGCACCGTACGCCTCAAGCGTATGGCGGTAACGAGATCATACCCGGTGTATACTGGGGCGGTTCTTACGAAGCGCTGCAGGAGTCTATCCAGAATAATGAGTACCAGCCAATAGACTTGAAACTATTTGTTGGTTATTCAGGCTGGTCGCCGGGACAATTGGAAAAAGAACTGGAAGAAGGCTCATGGATGATCGCGGACCTTAACCCGCAGATACTCTTCGAGACCGAGCCGGAAAATATATGGAAGGCTGCTATACGCCTGTTGGGTAAAGAGTACTCTTATCTTGCCAACATGCCGCTGAATCCGCAGCTGAACTAAGGTTGGATTTTTAAACATAATATGTAGCCATGTTCTATCAGGTTTATTAATTTAGCCTGCAACGAACATGGCTATGTTTTTGAGGTCTATCTTAAGTTGTATCATCTTATTATTTGCACTGACGTCCTGCAACACGCAAAAGCAAAAGGAAATCCCACCGGCCGACGGACCCGGCTATTTTTCCATTAAGCAGTTTATAGCCGACCAGTGGGATACCTATCATGGTCAGCCTTTCGGCCTGCAAAAGATCGTGTACCTCGATGGTAAAACGGATACCAGTTTTGTTTCTGCTTACGATATGGACTGGGGTACCTTGTTCAAAACATTTTTTGAAACTGATATTAGTGACGCTAAATACCTGGGCCGTTATGACTTTACGTCGTTTGCAGATGATGCCACGGCTACCCAAAATTTCTATTACGAAGCTAAAGAAGACAACCTTTTCACCCGCAAGCTGCAAATATCCGCCGACGATGTTTCGCACAAGGTGCGTTCTGTATACATCGAAACCGCTAAGAATGGCCAGTGGAGCAAATTCAGTCAAAAACTGTTTTACATGCCGTTGAAAATTATCAGTGTGCAGGAATTTGAGTGGGCTAAGACCGGACCGACCAAGGAATTACGTGTAGAATACCGATTTTTGTAAAACAAATGACCAGAGAAGAGTTTGGTAAGATTGTCAGGTCCATTCCACGCCAGCCGGGTTGCTACAAATATTACGATGCGAAGAACGAACTGCTGTATGTGGGTAAGGCAAAAGATCTGCGCAAGCGTGTAAGTTCGTATTTCAACAAAACACAGGACAATTACAAAACGTCCCGCCTTGTATTATTGATTCAAAGTATCGATTTCACCGTTACCAACACTGAGCACGATGCCTTCCTGCTCGAGAACTCCCTGATCAAGCATTACCAGCCCCGTTTCAATATTGAGCTGAAGGATGATAAGTCGTATCCCTACATCGTTATCAAAAAAGAGAATTTTCCCCGTGTATTTCTTACGCGAAAGCTGATACGCGACGGGTCAGAATACCTCGGGCCATTTACGGGGGTAGCCCGTGTGCGCGAACTGCTGGGATTGATCAAGCAAAACATACCGCTGCGTACCTGCAACCTCAACCTGTCGCCGCACAACGTCGCCAAAGGCAAGTATAAAGTTTGTCTTGAATACCACCTGGGCAATTGTAAGGGACCTTGTGAGGGATTGCAAACAGAAGACGACTATCGGGCCAACCTGCAACAGGTAAGGCATATCCTGAAGGGCAACACAGG
>JAJNBR010000261.1 GCA_021156265.1 Flavipsychrobacter sp. | reverse complement strand
ATGTGAATTACCTGTGCATTTTTACAGTGCGTTAACATAGCTGCATAACTATTGGCATGCTAATTTGTTAACTTTGGTTAAACGGTTGACTATGTTTGATGATGATTACCTGGACGAAGAATGGAGCTCGATGGATGATTTGCTTCGCAGGTATGAGGAGGTAAAAAATGGAGAGGCTGTTAATATACTGGACGAAGAAGAGTTTGAGCGTGTTATAGAATATTATTCCCAGAACAGCAATGAAGAGCAGGCACTGCTCGCTTGTGATATCGCCCGTACTTATTATCCTTTTTCCGGCTCTGTATTGCTTTTAAAAGCTGAGATATTGACCCAGGCCCAGAAATATGGCCAGGCATTAAAAGCGCTCGACGAAATGGAGCAATATGACCAAAATAACCTGGACGCGGTCCTGTTGCGATCTGATATATTGCTGGGTCAGTTTAAATACGACCAGGCGGCACTTTGGCTTGAACAAAAATCCAAAGAGTTTGAGAGCAAGGAGAAGATAGAGATCCTTCTCGAGCTTTCAGACGTTTACGACGAATGCGAGGAATTCGATGCCGTGTTCGATACACTGAAGCGTGTAATCAAGATCGATATAAGGAATGAAGAGGCATTGCAGAAAATATGCTTTTGGGCCGAGTTCACTGAACGCCTGGAAGAGAGCGTAAGCCTGCATACGCAGCTTACAGAAGAGGACCCATATAATGCGCTCGCCTGGTTCAATCTTGGCGCCGCTTACCAAGGTTTGAAGCTGTATGAAAAAGCAATTGATGCCTACGAATTTTGCGTTGCTATCGATGAAAAATTCGAGTTCGCATACCGCAATATGGCTGATGCATACATGCGCTTGAAGTGGTATGAGCGGGCAGTCGACGTATTGGAGAAACACCTGGAAATAGCCAAACCCGAAGATGTCATCTTTGAAGCCATGGGCTTTTGCTGGGAAAAACAGAAGAACTTTCAAAAGGCAAGATACTATTATCGCCAGGCCTCGCAACTTAGCCCACAGGACGATTCGATCTTCTTTAAAATTGGCGAGACTTATGCACGCGAAAAACAGTGGGAAAAAGCAGTAAAGTCCTACTCGGTTGCGTTGCACCTGAATAAAGACAATGCTTCGTATTGCATGGCTATAGGCAACTGCCTGATGGAAATGGATGTGAAAAGCGAGGCGCTGGTATGCTACCTGAATGCTGTTCGCTTAAAACCAAGCAGCAAAACAACATGGGTGGCCCTTATTAAAGGCTTATACTTTTCAGGCTACCATGACGAAGCGCTTACACAAATTGAAGTGGCCCGCGAACATTGCGGAGATAAACCAGACTTTAAATACTACCAGGCGGCATTACTGTTCGAGCTTGGTAAGAGTAAGGAGGGGCTTGTGCAGCTGGAGCGTGCGCTTAAACTAGCGCCACATCGCATCAAGGTTTTTACCGATCTCAACCCAGAGTATTTAAGGCGAACCTCCGTAGCGGATATGGTAGCAAAGTACAAAAAGAAGTAATCTTATCGCACTATCCTGACGCGCTTGAGATCGATTAGGTTCATGGGATTAGCGGTCATGCCCTCTATCCTGTTTTGGGTAAAATGTAACAACTGATCATAGTATAAAGGAACCAGTGGCGCCTGGCTTATAGCCAGGCTGTCCAGCTTTTTATACAGTTCCCAGCGCATAGTGTCGGGCGCATTCATGCTTTCGTCATACAGCTGGTCAAATGCTTTATTGTTGAACCTCGTGTAATTTGGAGGAGCCGGCATCCGGCTGTTAAAGACTGTCAGGTAGGTTTCGGCATCAGGGTAATCGGCTATCCACTGGGCACGGAAGAACATAGCTTGCGAGCGGCTCATCTCCTGCTTCAGGATATTGGGTTGTATCACCTCTACCTGTACCGGTATGCCTACTTCCTGTAGTTGCGTTGCTACAAAGTTGATGACGTCTGACCAGTTGTCCGGCGTTAGGATTTTTATGGGTGTCAACCCCTTTCCGTTCGGATAGCCTGCTTTTTTGAGGAGTTCGATTGATTTTGCAGGGTTGTAGTTATAGCCGTAGCTTCCTGAAGTATCATAACCGGGCACCCCCGCCGGTATAAATCCTGAGGTCGCGGGGATGCCGATGCCATTCCTAAAATAGGTAACAATCTTCTCGCGGTCGATCGCGTAGTTGATGGCCTGCCGTACCAATACGTTTTTCAACGGTGTGTTTTTGATAACCGGGCTCGCGCTGTCTGTAAGAAAACCGAGATATTCCGTGTCGAGATAGGTACTTTTCCTGAGTTTAAATTTCCCTCTGTACTCCTGTTTCAATTCTCCGTTTTTAGAGAGGATAAGGTCTTTGAACGAGCCATCCAGACCATTGACAAAATCCAGCTTTCCTTGCAAAAAGAGAAAAAATTCAGTCGCCTTGCTATCTACACAACTAATATGTACCGCATCAACATATGGTAGCCTTTTCCCGGTATTGTCTTTTTCCCAGTACCTGGGATTTTTATGTAGGACGATTATATTGCCCTCGTCCCAATGTTTTAGTTGAAACGGCCCTGTTCCGCAGGGATGAGAACGAAAATCTTTACCCCAATGTTCTGCTACTTCGCGTGGAACAATACTGCAATACGGCATACTCAGGATTGCCGGTAGCGGCCTGAATGGCGCTATCAGCCGTATTTGTACCGTAGTATCATCGATCGCCACGAACGGCTCTTTTTCGGTTACACGGCCATTAAATATCCATGCGCCGGTTGAAGCCACCTTAGGGTCGATCAGGCGATTGAAACTGTACACCACATCGCCGGCAACCATGCGCCTACCCCTCCCTGACGGGAATTGCGGGGCATTATGAAAGTAAACATCATTACGCAGGTGAAAAGTATAGACAAGACCATCATCGCTCACATCCCAACTTCTGGCTAGCGAGGGTACAAGATGGAGATCCTCATCAGTTTCTACCAGTGTATTATAGAGCATGTGTGCCGTCCACATCATGTATAGCGCTTTCGCGAAGGCCGGGTCCATAGACTCAAGTACTCCGCTGGACAAGTTCATGTAAAAGACGTTGTCAGCTCCGTCAGCCTGTGAGGACCTGCAGCTGTACATGGAGAAGCAAACCGCGCAACACAGCCAAACAGTTATCGCAATTAATCTCGCCTGTCTATACATTCTCTGCAAATTAGCGGAATAGCCTTTAATTTTGATGAAAACCAAACTGATGCCAACAAAGCTTTCTGTCAACATAAATAAAGTTGCAACTCTGCGCAATAGCCGGGGAGGTAATAATCCTGATGTGCTGCAAGTGGCAATCGATTGTCAGAAGTTTGGTGCCGATGGCATTACCGTGCATCCACGTCCAGACGAGCGACACATCAGGTATAGTGATGTGCGGGCTATCAACCCCATGATTACTACCGAGTTTAATATAGAAGGCAACCCCCTGGAAGACAAATTTGTTGACCTCGTTCTTGAAGTGAAGCCGGCCCAGGTGACATTAGTTCCGGACAGTCCTGGCCAGCTCACATCTAATCACGGCTGGGATACGGTCAACAAGCAAGAATATCTGCGTTCGATCATTTCAAAATTTAAAGAGGCGGGTATTCGGGTGTCCATATTTGTGGATCCCGTAGAGGAAATGGTAGTCGCAGCGGCCAGTACAGGCACCGACAGGGTAGAATTGTATACTGAAGCATACGCAAAAGCATATCATGAAAGTCCTGACGGAGCAATAGCCGCCTATCGTAAAGCGGCTATTTTAGCGAATGAGAACGGGCTTGGCTTGAATGCCGGCCATGATCTGGACCTTCATAACCTGGCTTATTTTGCGCAAAATGTACCCGGCCTCCTGGAGGTATCCATTGGTCATGCCCTGATTGCTGATGCATTGTATTACGGTCTTGAAAATACCATTCAACTTTATAAGCGGCAGTTACATATAGCTTCTAACAAATAATTAACGAAACTTCTATAACTTTGATTAACAACGGATTAACATTGTGTTGAAAGTTACCTAATTTTGCAGCGCGAATTTTATAATGTCTGAGAGAGAGAAGGAGAGACATATAAATATCGCAACATGGTTTCTTTATTTTTAAAGTGAGAGTGATGTTGAGGAGTTTGTACAGGTTTTTGTATGCAGTTGCTATTGTTGCACCGGGCTTAACAGTCGCGCAGCCGGTTGCCAATTTTTCGGCCAATGTTCTTTCCGGCTGTTCGCCGATTGTAGTTCAATTTTCAGATCTAAGCACCGGAAACCCATCGAGCTGGTCCTGGAATTTAGGAAATGGAAGTAATTCAACACTTCAAAGCCCTTCTACCACTTATATTACTCCGGGTACTTATACGGTTACACTTACTG
>JAJNBR010000032.1 GCA_021156265.1 Flavipsychrobacter sp. | reverse complement strand
ATACAACTAAGATGAAAAGCCCTGAACGGGGCTTTTTTAGTTTGCCAATGGAAAGAAGACCGTAAACGTGCTGCCTTTGCCTTGCGTGCTCTCTACTTTGGCGCGGCCGCCATGGGCTTCCACCATAGCTTTTACATAACTCAGGCCCAGGCCAAATCCTTTTACGTTGTGCAGGTTGCCGGTGTGCGCGCGGTAGAATTTTTCAAACACACGGGTCTGGGTCTCTTTGTTCATCCCGATACCGTTGTCTTTTACCTTGATAGCCAGCATGCCGCTGCTCACCTCGGTAGAGATGTCTATCACCGGTGCGTCTCCTGAATACTTGATCGCATTATCAAGCAGGTTGAAAATGATGTTAGAAAAATGCACCTCGTCTGCATCTATTTCAAAACGAGGAGCCTCCAGGTTGAGCGTGAGCGTACCGTTTCTCTCTTGTATCTGGAGCGACAAGTTGTCGGCAACTTTACGTATGGTATCGTGGGCGTTTATCCGCTGCAGTTTGAGAGTGATATCCTGTTTCTCGATCCTGGCAGCCTGCAATATCTTCTCCACCTGCTTATTCATCCGCTTGTTCTCATCCTTTATCATGCTGCTGTAGTAGCGTATTTTTTCGGTATCGTGAATCACCTTTTCGTTGGTAAGCGCATCTATTGCCAGTGAGATGGTGGCCAGGGGAGTTTTCAGTTCGTGGGTCATGTTGTTGATGAAATCCGACTTGATCTCCGATAGCTTTTTTTGCGTAAACATGGTGCGCACGGTAAGGGCAAATGCCGACGTGATGATTCCGGTAAAGAGGATGGAGGCAGCAATCATCCAACCCATTTTCCGGAGGATATAATTCCTGTCTTCTTTAATGTACAAGTGCAGCGTTTCGCGAAAGCTTGCTTTTTCAGGTGTTAGCAGTACATCGCGTGTCGATTTGTAATATTCCGGCAAAAAACCGGAAGATGTGACCAGCGGCGCCTGGAATATATTGGTGATGCTGTAGTCGAAAGGGTCTTTGATATTGTTATTGACCAGCGCACGTTGTATACCCTGTTGTATTTCGTCCGGTGTAAGCACTTGCGTGGTAAAGCTCTGTAAGTAAAAGTTCTTGGTTTCCTCGTTGTACCAACCTACGTTACCGGTGTACTTCAGGAACAGGTCATGAAAATTGGTGCGTATCTGAAGTATAGCGCGGTTAATATCCTGCTCACGCTGTTTTTGTCTTAGTGAAATGGCATTATTGATCCAGGACATCTGGATAAAGATGATACCCAGCACGGATAGGGTGATAAGGACAACGATAAGCGGAAATATTTTCTTCATGCTTGAGCAAATTTACTATCCCGTCACACTAAACTAAGTTGCCATATCAACTTTGGCTTCAATTTAACTCAGTTTTTTCAAAAGTTGTACCACCGGCGACCACCCTTTGCCAACGGTAGTGCAACTTACCCCCTGCATCCCGGAAAATTTACCTTCAAAAAAGTTTCGAAACATCGGGATAATGTTTAGTTTTAGGTGTTTAATTTACAATGGCTATGAAATATTTGTTACCGGTCCTGACCTTGTTTTTGATCACAATAGTCGCCTGCGAAAAGGTTGAAGTGCCCAAAAGCAAGGAGCAATTGATACGCGGCTCTAAATGGCGTCTGGAACTTGACTCGAACGGAAAGGGAATACTGAAGGAGTTTACCAGGTACCCTGTTATCGACACCTCAAAGAAGCCGATAGATACCTTATATACGCCGGTAACTGTAAAAATGGCAAATGCCATTATGCAGGATACAATATTTAACCAGCACGTAGTTCAATGGTGTAAACTGGATGATTATCTTGAGTTTCGTGACGGAATAAACGGCGCGCTCAATACTGGCGACATCAAATGTCCGCAAGGTGAAACCACTGAAATACCCATCAAATGGGGATTCCTGGACAACTACTCGCGCATGTATATTTATGATGCAGGGGAAATGTTCCTTGGAAATGATGATATTGTTGGAGAGGTGCTCGAGATATCTGATAGTAAGATCAGATTAAGGTATCCTGTTATAAGTCCTGTGTTCATTGGCGGTAAGTACGCAGAGGACACGTCATACTATACAGCTACACTTTTGAAGAAGTGACCTGAGGATATAATTTTATAGCCACCGGTCATAGGCCGGTGGTTTTTTTATTGACCAATTTATAACAGGGGGTAATTTGTACCTTTGCCCCGTTTTCAAAATAGAGATTTTTGTTTATGATACATATAACATTGCCCGACGGATCGGTAAGAGACTACCAGGAAGGGGTTACCGCGCTCGATGTTGCCAAATCAATAAGTGAGGGTTTGGCCAGGAAAGTGCTGGCAGCCGAAGTGAATGGCGAAGTGCGTGATGCAACCCGCCCTATCAATGCAGATGCCAGTTTAAGACTGCTTACATGGGACGATAAAGGTGCTAAATCAACCTTTTGGCACTCATCAGCTCACTTGATGGCAGAAGCGCTGGAGGCACTATATCCCGGTGTAAAGCTGGGTATCGGACCAGCTATTGACAATGGCTTTTATTACGATGTTGACCTCGACGGCAGGGCTATCAGTGAAGAAGATCTGAAAAAGCTGGAAGACAAGATGCGTGAGCTGGCAAAGAAAAGCAGTGTTTATCAGCGCCAGGAAATTGCAAAAGACAAAGCGATCGCCTATTTCACAGAAAAAGCAGATCCTTATAAAATAGAGTTGCTTCAAGATCTGAAAGACGGTGAGATTACTTTCTACACTCAAGGTGACTTCACAGACCTTTGCCGTGGCCCGCATATACCGAATACTGGTTTTATCAAGGCGGTAAAGCTTACCAACATTGCCGGCGCGTACTGGCGTGGTAATGAAAAGAACAAAATGCTTACCCGCATTTATGGCATCACGTTCCCTGCTCAAAAAGAGCTGGACGAATACCTGGCATTGCTGGAAGAAGCTAAAAAGCGCGACCACCGCAAGCTGGGCAAGGAACTTGAGCTTTTTACGTTTTCTGAGAAAGTGGGCAGTGGCCTGCCGTTATGGTTGCCCAAAGGAGCCATGCTTCGTGAACGCCTGCAACAATTTTTGCAAAAAGCCCAAATGGAAAGTGGTTACCTGCCGGTTGTTACTCCGCATATAGGAAGCAAACAACTGTATGTAACCTCAGGACACTGGGAAAAATATGGCAAAGACAGCTTCCGCCCCATAACTACCCCCCAGGAAGGAGAGGAGTTTATGCTGAAGCCAATGAACTGCCCGCATCACTGCGAGATATACAAGTCTTCGCCCAGGTCGTATAAAGACCTTCCCTTACGGCTGGCTGAATTTGGTACAGTGTATCGTTATGAACAGTCGGGTGAGTTGCATGGCCTTACACGCGTGCGCGGCTTTACCCAAGACGATGCACACCTGTTTTGCCGTCCTGACCAGGTGAAGGAAGAGTTTAAAAAGGTGATAGACCTGGTGATGTACGTGTTCACTTCACTCGATTTTGAAAACTTCACTGCGCAGGTGTCGCTGCGAGATAAAGAAGACCGTAGCAAATACATAGGCACCGAAGAGAACTGGCAGATAGCTGAGAACTCGATCATCGAGGCTGCCGCTGAGAAAGGGCTTAAAACGGTAATTGAATATGGTGAGGCCGCCTTCTACGGACCGAAACTCGATTTCATGGTAAAAGATGCCTTGGGGCGTAGCTGGCAGCTGGGTACCATCCAGGTCGACTATAACCTGCCTGAACGCTTTGAGCTGGAGTATGTTGACTCTGACAATACCCGCAAACGCCCGGTAATGATACACCGTGCGCCATTCGGATCTATGGAGCGTTTTATTGCGGTATTGATCGAGCACTGCGCTGGTAATTTACCGTTCTGGCTGTCCCCTGTACAGATCAAGGTGCTGCCCATTAGCGACAAATTTGGCGAATATGCCGAAGAAGTAGTTGCGCTGCTGAAAAAAGCTGATTTGAGGGCTGAAGTGGATGACCGCAATGAAAAAATAGGGAAGAAGATACGGGATACCGAGCTGATGAAGGTGCCTTATATGCTGGTGGTGGGTGAAAAAGAGATGAACGACAGGACCGTAGCTGTGCGCAAACATGGTGAGGGTGATAAAGGAACTATGGGCCTGGAAGCCTTTGCCGGGGAGATGAAACAATTGGTTAACACACAATTGAGCGGAAAGAAGCCTGTTACAATGGCATAAACTTTTTATATATAGGGCATATTGATTAGTAAACAAATCGCTATTTTTGACATCATTTTTAAAAACCGTTAATGCAGAAAAGACCAAAAGGGAAACCATATTTTAAACCAAGAGTACCACAAAACGAACATCGCCTTAACCGCGAGATAACAGTAGCTGAAGTAAGGGTAGTAGGCGAAGGAATAGAGCCGGGTGTTTACCCGATAGCGGAAGCCCTGAAAATGGCTGAAGAACAGGAAGTTGACCTGGTAGAAATATCGCCCAATGCAGTACCCCCGGTCTGTCGTCTTATAGACTATAAAAAGTTCCTTTACGAAAAAAAGAAGAAGGATAAAGAACAGAAAGCTAAGTCAAAGCAGTCTGAGGTAAAAGAAATCCGCTTCACGCCAAATACTGACGATCATGATTTTGACTTCAAGGCCAAACATGCCGAAAATTTCCTGACGGATGGTAATAAGGTAAAATGCTATGTTCAGTTCAAAGGCCGTGCTATCATGTTCCAGGAGAGGGGCGAGCTGTTGCTGTTAAAGTTTGCAGAGCGTCTGGCTGAGGTAGGAACATTGGAATCAATGCCCAAAATGGAAGGTCGCAGGATGTTTGCGATCTTTACTCCCAAGAAGAAGAAATAATTGAACAACGGCGTTTCGTTATTGAATTGTTATTGTGAAAAAATATTTTTTGGAGCTATTGTTTTGAATGGATAGGGTGTATATCTTTGTACCTACAAAAGACAACGAAAAGATAACAGGCGCGCAAGCGTTCTTTTTTATAAAGATGTTTTCATGGTGATAGGGTTTATAGGGGCTGGCCTGTTCTCAGGCTGGCTTTTTTATTTTAGATAATTATTAACTAAATCCTTTTTGCCACAACCTAATTGCAAAGTATCTTTGCATCAGTTTTCATAGTGATAGGGTTTATAGGGGCTGGCCTGTTCTCGGGCCGGCTTTTTTTATTATCTTGAGCATCGTTAACGCACTCCCACGACTTATGAATTTTGCATCATTTCGCTTCGTCGCGGCTATCCTCTTTATTCTATCTTTTTCCGCTGCACAGGCGCAACCCTTGAGCGTGTATACCAACATGCAAAACCAAGTGATGGTTTGGGATAAAGGAATGTTACGGAAGATCGATTACCTGCCACCGGTGGAGATCAAAACAGGTCGTACGGTGATTCCTTACCTGGACAATTCCAGGTCTTTCAAGGTATATTATGGTGGCGGCGTCCGAACACTCAACAGCGGTTTTACCAACGAATTTAAAGTAAGCGATAACCTTGCCATATTCCTGAATGCACGTACGTTACATGTTTTCGACAAAGGCGACATCAAGCAGCTAACCACCTACTGCACGCAATATTTTATTGGCGACAGTATTGTGTTGTTTTTTGATGGCATCAGGAGTGAATACAAAGCCTATTATGGCGGGGAGATTTACGCAATTGAAAATTTCCTGGCCGGTAACCCGCTGGAGGTTGTTAAGGTCGCAGATAACCTTGCCGCATACGACAACTACGCGAATCAATTCAAGATATTCTACCAGGGTAATATCATCAGTCAGGAAGACTATGCTGTTAACAGCTTCGAAGTGGGCAGAAATACCGTGGGATACGTAGACATAAACAGGCAGTTCAAAATATTTCATAATAACGAAACCTACGTTGCGGAAGACTTTCCACCCATAGAATACAAAGTGGGCGATAACGTAGCTGCATATGTTTCGAACGATGGCTACTTTAAAGTGTTTTACGGAGACAGTGTTCGCTCTATAGGCTTCTTTACACCCGAGTTCAGGGTAACGGACAACATGGTGGCTTTTAGGGATCCGAGTGGCTACCTGAAGGTTTTTTACAAGGGGGCCATTTACACCCTAGAACCATATTATCCTGAAAAGTTTGTAATGCAGTACAATTCAATTGCTTATGTAAACCGGGCGGGCATGCTGCGTTTGTTTACAGAGGGTGAAACCTACGATGTGACCAATGCCGAAACAGAAGCATGGGAGCTAACATACGACGTACTCAAATACCAGATTGGCCGTAACATGTTTCGTATCAACTACAAAGGCGTAGAGTATTAGCCGCTGATATATCTTTTTATCATTCGGAGCGTATGTGTACGTTTCCTGAGAAAGGTGCTAATAATGCCGCCCTGGTCTATACGGTCTATCACAACGCGGCCGCTCGTTTCCGTTGCATGAATAATGGTGTGGTCGTTCAACAGTATTCCAACGTGCACTATCTTTCCTTCTGCGTTATCAAAAAAAGCAAGATCGCCGCAACGGGCGTTTTGCAAAAAATCCACTGTTTCTCCGCCCAGGGCTTGCTGACTGGCATCACGTTGAATCGAACGGCCGCAGAGTTTCAGTGCCATTTGCGTTAATCCCGAACAATCAATACCTGCTATAGTTCGTCCGCCCCATAGGTAAGGGGCATTGAGATATTGTAGCACGGCCTGCTTTACACTATCCTGGTTGGCGTTCAGTTTTTTGATCTCGAGTTTTTTTCCTTTGAATTTTCCCGATTGATTCATGATGGTGATCTTGCCTCCTTTTAGCCCAAACAGATCGCTACCCAGAGGCAGCCATTGTTCGCTGTCGTCAAACACCAACCTGTCGCTATTTTTAGCTGAAAAGAATTTAGGAGCCTTCCGGTACACTTTGTTCGATACATAAGTGATCTGGCCTATGCGGCACCAACCTTCATAGCCATCCCACTCGCACCTGATCCGCGCCCAGTCTTTATCATTGATCTCCAGTACCTCGGCCCGCTCACCAAACAGCATCTCATTCACTTGTTCGGCTCTGTGTGAGGGCTCAGCCCGAACAGGCATTATTGATACGTTGCAAAAAGCATAGGTAAGAACCATTTCAATTAATACTGTTATGCAATATTACTGCTTATGTAAGTGAATGTTGAATTGTTCGCCAAAAACTTACTCTGCCTTATATGCATTTTAGCAATTCCTTTTACAAAAAATCTTTTGTTAACTTAGCACGCTAAACTAGGCCTATCTGCATGTGTTATTTTATAATATTTATAGGCTGAAATGAAACGGACCAAATAATCAGACTAAACACTCAATTTCAAAATGGATTCTACAATTATTGTTGCCATCACAGCGGTGGTAGCTGTCCTCATAGGAGTATTTCTCGGAAAAGCCATATTTGCCAAAAATACCAGGCAACAGGTTGAAGAAGCAGAAAACCAAAGCAAAAAGCTTATTGAAGACGCTAAAGCCCACGCTGAGACACTAAAAGAAAAGAAAATACTTGAGGCCAAAGAGCATTTTTTACAACTAAAGAGCCAGCACGAGAAAGAAGTTATGCAGCGCAACCAGAAACTGGTTGAAGCTGAAACGCGCAGCAAGCAGCAGCAGCAAAGCCTGAACGATAAAAATGCCGGCCTGCAAAAGCAAATTAACGAATACGAACAGCTTAAGCTCAATCTCGACAAACAGTTAGAGGTTGTCAACATCAAGCGTACTGAGCTTGAGCGCCACCAGGAAGAGCATATTAAGCGCCTGGAGAAGGTGGCTGGTCTGTCTGCCGACCAGGCTAAGACCGAGCTGATGGAGGCTGTGAAAGAAGAAGCCCGCACGCAAGCCATGGCCCACGTGAAAGAGATCATGGAAGAGGCGAAAGTGAACGCAACCAAGGAAGCGAAAAAGATCGTTATCCAGACTATACAGCGTACCGCCGCAGAACAGACTATTGAGAATGTGATCACCGTTTTCAACCTGGAAAGCGACGAGATCAAAGGGCAGATAATCGGCCGTGAAGGTCGAAACATACGCGCGCTTGAAGCTGCTACCGGTGTGGATCTTATTATCGACGATACTCCTGAAGCGATCGTCTTAAGCTGTTTCGATCCACTGCGTCGCGAAGTAGCGCGCCTGTCGCTGCAGCGCCTCGTGCAGGACGGCCGTATACACCCGGCCCGCATCGAGGAAGTGGTAGAGAAAACGAAAAAGCAGCTGGAAGAACAGGTTATGGAAATAGGTGAGCGTACGATCATTGAACTCGGCGTACACGGTCTGCATAAAGATCTTGTTCGCATGGTTGGTAAAATGCGTTTCCGTTCTTCATATGGCCAAAACCTGCTGATGCACTCTAAAGAAACAGCCAACCTGTGCGGCATCATGGCTTCAGAACTTGGTTTAGGGCAAAAAGTTGTAAAGCTGGCAAAACGTGCGGGCCTGCTGCATGATATTGGTAAAGTGCCTGATGAGGAAACAGAACTGAGCCACGCACTGCTGGGGGCTAAACTGGCTGAGAAAGCAGGCGAGCATCCCGCTATCGTGAACGCCATTGGCGCGCACCACGATGAGATGGAGATGGCCTATATCATTTCACCGATCGTTCAGGCTTGCGATGCTATCAGCGGCGCCCGGCCCGGTGCCCGTCGCGAAATGATGCAAAGCTACCTGCAGCGTATTAAAGACCTTGAAAATCTGGCAATGGCATACAACGGTGTTGAAAAAGCATACGCCATACAGGCCGGCCGTGAACTACGTGTGATCGTGGAAGCTGAAAAAGTAACTGACGCCGATAGCGATCGCCTGTCGTTCGAAATAGCTGATAAGATCCAGAAAGAAATGCAATACCCCGGCCAGATCAAAGTGACGGTGATACGTGAGTTAAGGGCAGTGAATATTGCCCGATAGTAATCTAAATAATTGGTTTTTAATGGCTGCTCCCGGGCAGCCATTTTTATTTTGCCACCTGCAGGTCAATCCTTTATTTTGTCCAAATGTGTCAGTTATGACGGCCAGTGACGTACACAAAAAAGTACAGGAAATAAGTCAGAAATACATAAGTGGCAAACCTCCAATTACCCTAGAGAACCTTGCGGCAGAACTAGATACGTCTGAAGACGATCTGCATTTTCATTTGAAACAATTAGCCACACTTGGACTCATTAGCTTCGCAGGCGATTTTGTGACCATTACCGATAGCGGAATAAAGGCCAGTTTACCTTAAATACTTTATGCGCTGTTTGGTTAGTTGACCGCCAGGCAGTATTTTCACTTCCGACCAAGTCAGTACCTCGTACACCCATATCTGACACTCAGTAAACCACTGGAGAGATATGACAGGAAGTATTTTTGATAACAGGGATTTAGATATTGCCATTGAATTATACCATAGCGCAGAACAAATAGCGGGTATCGGCAGTTACGAGATCAGGCTGGCTACAGGCGAGATGGTCTGCTCCGAAAACCTCTGCGTGTTACTTGGGCACAAAAAGCCTGCAATTACCTGCACTTTACCTGATTTTTTAGCGATTGTTCATCCGGATGATAAACCGGGCCTTCAGCAACACTTCGAAAAGTCGCTCGTCGAACACACTCCTTTTGATATTGAGTTTAGAGCTGTTCGCATTGATGGAACGGTCAGGGTTTTTTATCAAAAATGTAAAGTGCTTAGTCAGAGGAACGGCGGATCATCGATTGTAGGCATTGTGCAGGACATAACGGAGCGCCGGCAAGCCGAGCTAGCTGCACGGGAGCAGGCCTATTTTATCAGTAAGGTTGCGGAAACATCGCCCGATTTAATGAGCGTTTTTAATCTAGTAGAACGCAAATTTGAATATATCAATCATAAAAACCCTGAGATATATGGCTATACAGACGAGGAGATGATGAATATGGACCTCGCCAACCAGCTGGCGCTGATGCATCCCGATGATCTTAGTATCGTTAGGGAGTATTTTGCAAGTCTGGAAACCGAGTTGACCGATACCGCGCATACTATTGAATATCGCGCTACCGATAAGGATGGTAGCTGGCTCTGGTTCCGGGCCAGGGGAAAAGTCTTTAAACGCGATGCTGCAGGGAAACCCACGCACTGCCTAAGCGTAATTCATAACATAACAGATAGGAAACACGCAGAAGCCGATCTCCGGAAACATGAAGCTTTGCTTACGGAAGCAGAACGTATTGCCAGCATGGGTAGCTGGGTACGTGATGTAAAAACAAATGAATTGCTTTGGTCAGAGGGATTATATCGGCTTTACGGATTGGAGCCTTCAAATGTTCCGCCGTCTTCCGAGTATTTTCTGCAACATATCGTTCACCCGGATGACCGGGATATAGCCGCGAAATATATAGACTCGCTTTGGAAAGCAAATACTGAGGCTGTCGAGTATCGCATATTGCGGCCAGATGGAGAAGAGAGGTGGGTATGTGTGAAGGCGCAAATGGAATTTGGTAAAGACGGTTCGCTCGCCTTCATTCGCGGTATTAGTTCTGACGTTACAGCTCAAAAAAGAGCCGACCAGGAGCTGCGTAATTTAAATAAGGCGCTGGTAAGGAAAAACAAGGATCTGTACAACCTCAATGCAGAGCTTGCCAGTGTTGCCAATCTCACCGGGCAGGAACTCAAGGAACCGCTACGAAAAGTGTATACTTTTCTGGAGACCATCGCTAACAAAGACATCGATCGTCTTTCTGAAATCGGAAGAGTAAACCTGCGTAAAGCGCAGGCGGCGTTGCAGCGCATGAGCTTGCTTACCGATGATATTTTGACGTTTACAGACATAGGCAACCAAAAGGAAACAAGATCGAAAGTTGATCTAAACCTGGTTGTTGGATTTGTTATGAAGAATCTTAAAGACAAGATCGAGCGGTCTGGGACAATGATTGATAAGGATCCGCTTCCCACCGTCAAAGGATACAGAACCTTGATTTCAACTCTTGTTTATCATTTGATCGATAATGCCATAAGGTTTCAGGACGATAGCGCGCGGCCGTGTATCAGGATTACTGCAAGTATCGTACAAGGTGCCGACATTGGTGGCGCTGATGCTGTTGAAGAAAATGACTACACCAAACTCGAGTTTATTGACAACGGATTAGGGTTTTCTCAATTAAATGGCCAGATGTTTAGTGTTTCTTCGCAGATGGCGGGTAAAGAAAAGAGTCGTGGGGCAAGCATGGGGTTGGCGATCTGCAAAAAAATAGTGGACAAACATCATGGATTTATAACCGCAGCTAACGAAGAGGAGGGGGCGACGTTTACCATATACCTTCCGGCGTAAGCAGGCACAAAAATTGGCGCAGGCGATGTGTTAGATGCGCCTGCGCTTCTCTTGTAAGGTGATGACGGTGTTCTGCCCTCATTTTCTTTTAGGCCGCAGTGTCACGATTCACATTTAACGGCTCCGTGTTGGAAGTATTGCCCTTGTCATCATTGTTTTGGTTACGCCGGCTTTCACCTGAGGCTTCACCTCCTTTACGACCTATCTGCGCCATATGTTCGCGATTCCCGCTTACCGCTTGCCCGCCTTTGCTAGCGATCTCGCGCTGTTTTTTCGGATCCATTGAGGCAAATCCGCGACTGGATGTTCTGCCATTGCTGGCGCTTTTGGTGCTTTCGTTGTTCTCGTTGTTGTTTGTCATAACAGAGGATTTTTCGAATGAATAATGATGAACCATGTGATGGCGATCACTGCGTACGTCAACAGGCTACGGCTGTTTATTCGTATGACAGTTCGATCCCAAACACTTGTTTATGTCCTATGTAAGTTGAAAGCGTCCCTTTTTGCACTCCCATACTATTGGCCCAGCCTGATCGGCTGACGGGAAGCCGGCAATATTTGCCTGTTTCGGAACTATGAGAACGTACTACGTCCTCGTTTGCTTGTATAAGCTGATTTAAAAAAATCTGTGCCATACAGCCGCCTGAAAAAACTGCCGATGGATTGCTTTTTTTCCTTATTTTTAAGGTCTGATTCCAGTTACGACCAGTTATTTTTTCTACATCGCCCGACAAATACCTGTGATACAGGTAATTACAAGAGCCGACCGGCTCCTGTCTTTTTCGGGATTACGTACATAGCATCGAACGGCCGTCCCGGCAATTAGTGTTTTTTAAAAACCTTCACTTTTTGTCCGTAAACTCTTTTTTTTACTTTTTCTTTTATGGCAATTTTTATTATTAATAATGTTTAATTGTTTTGTGGATTTTTGACTACAAAACAGCAATATGAAAGCAAACAAAAAGCAGGCTTTATGCCTGCTTTTTGTTTACACTCTATTTTTTAATCATTTTGTTATCTCGAGTGTCGTAACGCCTTCGTGTGTCCGGTCGTAAACTTTCAGTATATATTGTCCCGCGGGGTAGCTGCTTAGATCGAGTGTATTGTTGTCACTCATTTTTGCTGGACCGCATACTTTACCGTCAATGCTATAAATATTCAATACTGCGTCGCGGGAGAAATCGCCTTTTAGGCGAACAACGCCGGAGGTAGGATTCGGATACACCTGCACGCTTGCCTGTTTCTGTGTAATCTTGCCAACATCCAGCAATCCTGTAGCATCAACTTCGTACCAGTCCTTAAAGAATGTCTGTGTACTACCACCATCCAGGCGCCAGCCCATGCCAATATAAGCCTTGTTCCCGATCACCTCGGCGCGGCCGTACATGCGTCCTTGGGCGGGCCATCTGCCGGTCAGGAATGTCCATTTGTCCGTAGCAGGATCGTATGTGAAAAAAGTAGTGGGGTATCCCGCGTATGTACCTCCAAGTCCTACATAAGCTTTATTGTTAACAACAAAGGAAACGGCTCCTTCCCTGGCGGTGTCGGTAGGAAAATCGGCTTTTGTTGTCCAGTTTGAACCTGTGAATTCGTACAGCTTTTTTAAAGGCGTGGACTGACCACTCACATAACCGCCTGTCACGTATCCCTTATTATTGATGCTAAAGCCGACAGCATTCCTTAAGGCACCTCCGGGAAAGCTGCCTTTTGATGTCCATTTGTCGCTTGCCGGGTCATATTCCCATATATCATTGCTAAGGTTACCCAGCTTATCTGTTTGCCCGCCTATTACATAAGCTTTATTGTTCACCACAAATACAGTCGATGAATTGCGACCTGAATCGGGTAGTGAAGCATGCTGTGTCCATTTATCAAGTGCGGGGTCGTACGACCAGAGGTCGGAAAGTTGTTTGACCGGCAGAGTAAAGCTAAGAAAGTGCTCTGCGCCAAGGCCCAGGTACGCTTTGCCGTTTATGACAAACGTAATACCCGCCGAACGGTTGGCAACCTGCCCTGGCATGTAGTTGGTTTTAGGCGTCCACACGCCTGTTGACGGGTTATATTCCTGCCAATCGATCATATTGGTGCCGCCAACATAGCCACCGCCTGCGTATATCTTCCCATTCACTGCTACGCTCATTGCGCTCCATCTGCCATTTGTAGCCTGTATTATTTCGCCTTTTTTTGTAAAGGGTTGTCCGGATGTTGTATCGGCCATCAAAGTAATGGCTACCCACCCGATACCCCAAACTGCTTTTTTAGTAAGGTTCTTGTTCATAACTGTAAGTTTAGTTCGTCATAAAGACGTCATGAACGAGTTGCTATACAGGGCTTACAAGCTTAAACATTCATAACAATAATTAACAATTATTAATTTGTTATTGTTTTCATTGTAGTTATTAACCCGGGGTTAGCGTGCGAATCGGTATGGTTTTTACGCAGAGGTGGTATGCCAATTCCAATAAGCTACATAGGTATTGCTGCGGGGATATTCACGGGTACATCCATGATTCCCCAGCTGGTGAAGACAGTAAAGGAAAAAAATGCGGATGGCGTATCGGCGGCGATGCTGGCAGTGTTGATGATCGGTTTGGCCCTTTGGGTATGGTACGGTATTGAGAAGGAAGACTGGCCCATCATCATCACGAACGCCTTTTCGTTTGTAATAAACCTGGCGATTGCCATCTTAAGACTTGTTTATCGCGGCCGTTAGGAGGGCAGCTTATTCTTTGGGTTCTTTCGTCATCCATATAAAGATGGCAATGGCTAAGGCAAACAAAGCGATCGATCCTAATAAGTAGAGCATATGGGGCCCAAAATAGGCCATTTTCCTTGTCATTTCTTTAACATTTAGAGGCTATTTCACTAAGAACTTGTTAAAACCTCCACAGTAGTGTCATTTTCATAGGTGTATACCAACATTGGCCGTTTTATTGATGTCTATATAATCAAATGCAGTTATTATGGAACAGAAATTTGCAAACAACAACCGGGTGGTGCTAATGGGCATCGTAGGCTTCTACGTTTTGCTGCTGTTAGTTGCAATAATATTCACCATCCTTCATTAAGAGAATGGATATATAAGGGCCCTTATATTACTCCCTCCAGCCGTACTTCAAACGGTTAAAGCCGTAGTCGCTCCTGAAAAAATCTTATGCTACGGATCTGTTATGTCATTCCAGCCTGAAGATAACAGGCATGGTAAAAGGTACTCTAACAGGCGTTCCATCCTTCTTTTTCCCGGGTTTCCATGGCGGCATGGCGCCAACTACACGCAAGGCTTCAGTGTCCAGGGAAGGGTAGAGGGGCTTTATGACCATGATGCTGTCAAACCCGCCTTTTTCCGTAACAACAAATTTTACGAATACTTTGCCTTCGGCTCCGGCATCTATTGCATCCTGGGGATAGCGGATGTTTTCCCTCAGGTATTTTTGTACGTTATAGGGGGCCTCGGGCATTGGCTCGGAGTAACCACAGACGATGCTGTCTTTTTGTGGCTGAGCGCTGGCCTGAATTGTGGCCAGAGATAACATTATAAATATTAATATTCTATTCATAGGTGTAAATGAATGTTAAAGCGGGCTTGTTGAATGTCTTCGTAAAAGACGTTTTTCCCTTTGGAATCCATAGTTTTGCGTCTTGTCGCAGCAGCAAAAGTTATCTATTAAAATTTCCTCTCAAAATATTTTGCTGTGTAAAAACTACTCATTACCTTTGCAGTCCCAAATTTTACGGGTTAGAAGATATTTATAAGTATGTCACAGCGTATCAGAATAAAGCTGAAATCTTACGACCACAACCTGGTTGATAAGTCTGCAGAAAAAATCGTTAAAACTGTGCGCAATACGGGAGCAGTGGTTACAGGCCCTATTCCCTTGCCAACAGAGAAGAAGATCTTTACAGTGTTGCGCTCGCCGCACGTTAACAAGAAAGCTCGTGAGCAGTTCCAACTGTGCACTCACAAGCGCCTTTTGGACATCTACACATCTTCTTCCCGTACAGTAGACGCGCTTTCGAAGCTGGACCTGCCAAGTGGTGTTGAAGTAGAGATCAAAGCGTAACAGGAGCTCGAAGGAGCAAAAAGAATAGACGTTCTTTAAAAAATTTGATAAACGGTTTATCCCGGTCCACACATTAAGACCCGGGCGCTAAACTAAAATATAAGAAAATGAAAGGTATTATTGGTAAAAAAATCGGCATGACCAGTGTTTTTGAGCCGAATGGTAAGCAGACAGCCTGCACCATTATCGAAGCTGGTCCTTGTGTGGTTATACAAAAGAAGACCGTGGATACCGACGGTTATGATGCGCTGCAGATCGCTTTCGGCGAGGCTAAAGAGAAAAACACTCCTAAAGCGCTTATCAATCACTTCGCTAAGGCAAATACCACGCCTAAGTCTATTGTAAAAGAATTACGTAATTGTTCCATTGAGAAAGAAGTAGGTGAAGCTATCACTTGCGAGATCTTTGCTGAAGGTGACAAAGTATCGGTTGTAGGTACTACCAAGGGTAAAGGTTTCCAGGGTGTTGTAAAGCGTCACGGGTTTAGCGGTGTGGGTGAAGCATCCCATGGTCAGCACGACCGTCAGCGCGCTCCGGGTTCTATCGGTGGTTCATCATATCCTAGCCGCGTATTTAAAGGTATGCGCATGGCTGGCCGTATGGGTGGCGACCGTGTAAAGGTTAAGGCCCTCCGCGTTGTAAAGGTTTTCCCTGAGCAGAACTACATACTGATTAGCGGTTCAGTTCCAGGACATAACGGATCTATTGTTTTAATTCAGAATTAATTAAGTCATGCAAGGGATCTATTGTTTTAATTCAGAATTAATTAAGTCATGCAAGTTGACGTTTTAAATAGCAAAGGTGAAAAGACCGGCCGCACGGTAGAACTGCCGGACGATATATTCAATATCGAACCAAACGACCATTGCATCTATCTGGCAGTGAAGCAACATCTCGCTGCACGCCGCCAGGGTACGCATAAAACCAAGACCCGTGCAGAAGTGCATGGTTCTTCTAAAAAGCTTCACCGCCAAAAAGGTACCGGTGGCAGCCGTAAAGGTAACATCCGTAACCCACTGTATAAAGGTGGTGGTACGATCAACGGTCCTTTGCCGCACCTGTACAGCTTCAAGCTGAACCGCAAAGTGAAAGACCTGGCTAAGATGTCAGCTCTGGCTCACAAAGCCCGCGAAAACAAGCTGGTTATTGTTGAAGACCTGAAACTGACAGCGCCTAAGACTAAAGACTTCACAGCAATGCTGGGTAGCCTGCAGCAAGGTGGACAGAAATCACTGTTCGTAGTTCCGGAATACGATTCAAACGTATACCTGAGCAGCCGCAACCTGTCGAGGAACAAAACGATGGTGTTGAGCGATATGAACACTTACGACCTGGTGAATGCACAAATGGTGATCTTCACTGAGTCTGCAGCAAAACTGTTCAGCGCGCCGGTAGAAGAGGCATAATTAGATAACAAAGAACTTTCGTAAACCGAAATAATATTAAAAAATGAAACTCGCTGACGTTTTGGTAAGGCCGGTGATGACCGAAAAGGTTAACATCCAGATGGAGCAGAGCGGTCGCTACACTTTCGTAGTAGACAAGAAAGCTAACAAACTGGAGATCAAGAAAGCTGTAGAAGAATTTTACGGAGTGAAAGTGAACGACGTGAATACAGTGGTTGTTCCCGGCAAAGCAAAATCCCGCTTCACCAAAGGTGGATTCATTCAGGGTATCAAACCTTCTTATAAGAAAGCAGTGGTAACACTTGCAGAAGGCGATTCGATAGATTTATTCTCAATGTAAATCTGAAAAAAAAACTAGAAAATGGCACTTCGTAAATATAAACCGGTAACTGCCGGTACACGTTGGAGGATAGGTAACGCTTACGCTGAAGTTACCACTAATGAGCCTGAAAAGAGCCTGCTGGAGCCTATTAAAGGTACCGGTGGCCGTAACGCGCAGGGCCGTCGCTCTATGCGCTACATCGGTGGCGGAAACAAAAAAATGTACCGCCTGGTAGACTTCAAACGTGATAAGAAAGATGTACCGGCTACGGTTAAAACCATCGAGTACGATCCGAACCGTACCGCATTTATCGCTCTGCTGGTTTATGCAGATGGTGAAAAACGTTACATCATTGCTCCTCAAGGTCTGGAAGTTGGCGCACAAGTAATAAGCGGTAATGCAGTTGCTCCTGAGGTTGGTAACGCTCTTCTGCTGAAGAACATGCCTCTTGGTACAGTAGTTCACAATATCGAATTGCAGCCGGGCCGTGGTGCTTCTATGGCACGCTCTGCCGGTACTTATGCTCAGCTGAATGCCAAAGAAGAAAAATATTGTGTACTGAAAATGCCATCGGGCGAGCTGCGTAAAGTGCTGAGCACTTGCATGGCCACTGTGGGTACAGTATCAAACAGCGATCACGCACTCCAGTCAATGGGTAAAGCAGGTCGCAACCGTTGGAAAGGTATCCGTCCTCGCAACCGTGGTGTAGCGATGAACCCTGTAGATCACCCGATGGGTGGTGGTGAAGGCCGTTCTTCTGGTGGTCACCCACGTAGCCGCACTGGTAAGTACGCTAAAGGTGAGAAAACACGCAGCAGGACGAAAGGCTCTAACAAGCTGATCATTCAACGCAGAAACGGTAAGAAACTCTAATAATAAATTGAACCTGGTCTCCGCAAGGGGATAGGAAACAAAAATAAAAAGTCAATAAATGGCTCGTTCAATTAAAAAAGGCCCGTACGTAGCTGCTAAGCTGGAAAAAAAGATTCTGGCGATGGCTGAAGGTAAAACCAAGAAAGGTGTAATCAAAACGTGGAGCCGCCGCTCTACGATCACACCAGACTTCGTAGGTGCTACTTTTGCCGTGCACAATGGCAACAAGTTCATACCGGTGTATGTTACCGAATTCATGGTAGGCCATAAGCTGGGTGAGTTTGCCCCTACACGTAACTTTAAAGGCCATAGTGGCAGTAAATAATTAAGTAATAAACATTTGGTCCGTCTTCTGGCGAGGCCGTAAAGAAATAAATAATACAATGGAAGCTGTAGCTCGTTTACGTAACTATCCTACATCGCCCCGCAAGATGCGCTTGCTGGCCGACCTGATCCGTGGCCTGGATGTAGAAAAAGCGCTGAACACGTTGAAATTCAGCACCAAACATCCTTCTGTACCCTTGGAAAAGCTGTTGCTTAGTGCAATCGCTAACTGGAGAATGAAGAATGAAGGTGTCGACGTGGCCAGTGCAAATTTGTACGTTAAGACAATTTTTGTAGATGGTGGCCGTACCCTGAAACGCATGAACCCTGCTCCGCAAGGCCGTGCTTACAGGCTGCGCAAGCGTAGCAATCATGTTACTCTCATGGTTGATAGCCGTGCATCAGTAAACGTAAACGCATAATTTTTTAAAACATTCCTATAATATAACAACGAATGGGTCAAAAAACTAATCCTATAGGTAACAGGTTGGGCATCATCCGCGGATGGGACTCAATGTGGTTTGGCGAGAAGAAGGATTTCGGCCAAAAGCTGGTTGAAGATCATAAGATCCGCACTTACCTGGCTGCACGTATCAACAAAGGTGGCGTATCTCGCGTCGTTATCGAGCGTACACTGGGCAAGCTGATCATTACCATCCACACTTCTAAGCCTGGTATCATCATAGGTAAGGGTGGTTCGGAAGTAGACCGTATTAAAGAAGAGCTGAAAAAGCTTACTCATAAAGATGACGTTCAGATCAACATCATGGAGATCCGTCGTCCGGAACTGGATGCAAACATCGTAGGCGAAACTATCGCCCGCCAGCTGGAAAGCCGTGTAAGCTACAAGCGCGCACTTAAAATGGCTATCTCTACTGCTATGCGCATGGGTGCAGAGGGTATCAAAATTAAAGTAGGTGGCCGTTTGGGTGGTGCTGAAATCGCCCGTTCGGAAGAATACAAACAAGGCCGTACGCCGTTGCATACTTACCGTATGGACATCGACTACGCTTCAGTATTCGCACTGACAGTATATGGTAAGATCGGTATCAAAGTATGGATCTGTAAAGGCGAAGTACTGGGTAACCGCGACCTGAATCCTAACTTCACTGCAAGCGCCGGCGAACGTCGCGAAGGCAGGGTAGAAGGCGGCCGTGGTGGTGAGCGTAACGAACGTGGTGGTGACCGTGGTGACCGCCGTGGTGGTGACCGTCGCGGTGCAGGACAAGGACAGGGCCAGGGTGCCGGTCGTGGTGGACGCCGTTAATTGAAATAATTATTTCGTAGAGCAACTTTTTAAAATATTGTAACAATGTTACAACCTAAAAAAACGAAACATCGTAAAGCGCATAAAGGCAGGATCAGGGGTAACGCACAGCGTGGAGCTACTATAGCTTTTGGCTCGTTCGGCCTGAAAGCGATGGAACCAAAGTGGATCACCAACCGCCAGATCGAAGCAGCGCGCCAGGCAATGACGCGTCACATGAAGCGTGAAGGTAATGTTTGGATCCGCATATTCCCTGACAAACCAATTACCCGTAAGCCACAAGAGGTGAGGATGGGTAAAGGTAAAGGTAACCTGGAATTCTGGGCAGCAGTGGTAAGGCCGGGCCTGATCATGTTCGAACTGGACGGTGTTCCGATGCAGGTAGCCAAAGAAGCCCTGGAACTGGCAGCGCAGAAACTGCCTATCAAAACCAAATTCGTAGTACGCCGCGACTATGCAGGTGCATAATCAACGGTAATAATAAATATTAAATAGTTTTTATCATGGCAAAGGCAAAAAAAGCGAAAGTGGAAGATTATCGTTCAATAGATGATCAAGCCCTTTCTGCAAAGATCGGCGAGGAAGAAGTGCGTTTAAAGAAACTGCATTTCAGCCATGCAGTTAACCCGATCGAAAATCCGCTTACAATTCGCCAGCTGCGCCGTACCATCGCGCGTATGAAGACAGAGCAGCGCAGAAGAGCATTAGGTTTCTAATAAATTTTTTATAAATGTCAACAGTAACGACAGAAAGAAAACGTAGGAAAACCCGTATAGGTGTAGTGAGCAGCAACAAGATGGCTAAAACCATCACTGTAGCTGTAGAGCGTAAGGTGAAGCACCCTATTTACGGTAAGTTCGTTAAGAAAACGACAAAATTCCATGCACATGACGAAAATGATACTGCCGGCATCGGCGATACAGTTCGTATCATGGAAACTCGCCCGCTGAGCAAAACTAAGCGCTGGCGCCTGGTAGAAATTATTGAAAAAGCTAAGTAATCTTATTTAAAGATGATACAACAAGAATCCCGGCTCAATGTAGCCGACAACAGCGGTGCCAAAGAAGTGCTTTGCATACGTGTGTTGGGCAATTCGGGACAAGACTATGCCGGTATCGGTGATAAGATAGTTGTAACCGTAAAAGACGCTATCCCTGGTGGAGGTGTTAAAAAAGGTTCAATTTCTAAAGCAGTTATCGTGCGTACCAAGCACAAACTGCGCCGCAGGGATGGTTCATACATCAGCTTCGACGACAATGCTGTTGTATTACTGAATAACTCAGACGAGCCACGCGGTACCCGTATTTTCGGCCCCGTAGCCCGCGAATTGCGCGATAAAGGATACATGAAAATTGTTTCCCTGGCGCCTGAAGTATTGTAAAAATATCGTACCTTTGCAGCCCGTTAGAATGGGAGGCATGAAAAAACGATTTAATCCATAATTGTGAAAAGTAGATTTCAACCAAAATTCAACATCAGGAAAGGCGACAACGTAGTTGTTATTGCCGGTGATGATAAAGATCGCAGCAAGCCACGCAAAGTGCTTGCCGTATACCCGCAAAAGGGCCGCGTCCTGATAGAAGGCGTTAACATGGTGACTAAACACCTGAAGCCTAATGCTCAAAACCCGCAGGGTGGTATCGTGCAGGAAGAAGCGTCTGTCAACATATCTAACGTAATGTTGTGGGATGCTAAAGCTAAAGCACCTGTACGCATCAAGCGCGAGCGCAAAGAAGGTAATTTCGTACGTATATCTAAAAAAACAGGGGAGGAGGTTAAATAATGGCAACGACAACATATATCCCTCGTTTACAGAAGAAATATAGAGAAGAAGTAGTTCCGGCTCTGATGAAGAAATTCGGCTACACTTCTGTAATGCAGTGTCCTCGCCTGGTTAAGGTTTGCCTGAACCAGGGTGTTAAAGGCTCTGTATCTGACAAGAAACTTATTGACGACGCGGTAAACGAAATGACCAACATCTCCGGTCAGAAAGCGGTACCAACTTTGTCTAAGAAAGATATCTCTAACTTCAAGCTGCGTAAAGCAATGCCTATCGGCTGCCGCGTTACGCTGCGCGCCAACAACATGTATGAGTTCCTGGATCGTATGATCTCTGTAACTCTTCCACGTGTGCGTGATTTTAAAGGTATCAACGATAAATCGTTCGACGGCCGTGGTAACTATACTATGGGTGTTACAGAGCAGATCATCTTCCCTGAGATCGACATCGATAAGATCGCTCGTATCAGCGGTATGGATATCACTTTCGTGACTACTGCACGTACCAACGAAGAAGCATACGAACTGCTGAAAGAGCTGGGTATGCCATTCAAAAATGTAAAGAAAGACATTCAATAATTTTTTTAGATAAAGGATAATAATGGCTAAAGAATCAGTAAAAGCCCGCCAACGCAAACGCGAACGCATGGTTGCCCAGTATGCTGAAAGGCGTGCTGCGCTGAAAGCTGCAGGAGATTACGCTGGTTTGGATAAACTTCCAAAGAACGCTTCTCCTACACGCCTGAAAAACCGTTGCCAGCTTACAGGCCGCCCGAAAGGCTATATGCGCCACTTCGGTATCTGCCGTAACATTTTCCGCGATATGGCGCTGGATGGCAAAATACCAGGAGTACGTAAAGCTAGCTGGTAAACACCTGATCCGCCTGGCGGAAAAGGAAGGACGTTTCAAGGTCGGGAGATGACCTCCTGATACCGGTAACAATTAATTTTTACAAAACACTTAAAAAGAAAAATGGTAACAGATCCTATTGCAGATTTCCTGACACGTATCCGTAACGCCCAAATGGCTCGTCACCGTATCGTGGAAATCCCTGCTTCGAATGTGAAAAAGCGTATGACGGAGATCCTTTACGATAAAGGTTATATCCTGAAATACAAATTCGAAGACGATAACAAACAAGGCGTCATCAAGATAGCTTTGAAGTATGATGCAAATACCAAAGAACCTGCTATCAGGTCTCTGGAGCGCGTAAGCCGTCCGGGTCTGCGTCAGTATGCTAAACCTGCTGAGATCCGTCGCGTAATGAACGGTCTGGGTATTGCGATCGTTTCTACTTCTAAAGGTGTAATGACCGATAAAGAAGCACGCACGCAAAATGTAGGCGGCGAAGTAATGGCCTACATCTATTAATAGATAATAAAAGTTAAAGGGCTGATACATTAAGCTGAGCCTATACTAAGCTGACCGGTCAGTTCAATTTTTGAAACAAATTATAAACATTAAGTACGATGTCTCGTATAGGTAAAAAACCGATAACGCTTGCAAGTGGAGTAACTGTAACAGTAACTCCGGCAAACGAAATAATAGTAAAAGGTCCTAAAGGCGAACTGAAAGAAGCGATAGATCGCGATATTAAAGTTGAGGTGAGTGGTGAAGAAGTAAACGTTACCCGTCCTACAGACCAGATCCGTCACCGTGCTATGCACGGCCTGTACCGCTCTATCGTGGCCAACATGGTAAAAGGTGTTACAGACGGATTCAAGAAAGAACTGGAATTGGTGGGTGTGGGTTACCGTGCTGCTATACAGGGACAACAACTGGATATGGCACTGGGTTTCTCTCACAACATCATCTTCGATCTGCCAAAAGAGGTTAAAGCCACTACCGTTTCTGAAAAAGGTCAAAACCCAAGGATCATCCTTGAGTCTATAGATAAACAATTGTTAGGCCAGGTAGCTGCTAAGATACGTAGCCTGCGTAAGCCGGAACCGTACAAAGGTAAAGGTGTTCGTTACTCTGATGAGATCGTACGTCGCAAAGCTGGTAAAGCTGCTGGTAAATAAAAATAGTTAACCCCGGCCTCCCCGTAAAAGGGGAGGTATTGGGATTTTAAATTACAAACTCCGGTAGCTCCCGGTAAAATGGGAAGCCCGTAAAATTTGAATAAAATGTCAACCGATCAAAAAGTACTCCGCCGCCAGAAACTTCGTTGGCGCATCCGCACCAAGATCAGCGGTACTGCACAAAAGCCTCGTCTTTCTGTATTCCGCAGCAATAAAGATATCTATGCTCAGCTTATAGATGATACAACAGGCACTACGCTTGCATCTGCCAGCTCTCGCCAGAAAGATATCGCTGCGCAAAAAGGCAATAAGTCTGAACTATCAGTAATGGTAGGTAAAGCGATTGCTGAGAAAGCTAAAGCGCTGGGTATCGAAACATGTGTGTTTGACCGTGGTGGTTACCTGTACCATGGCCGTGTGAAATCAGTAGCTGATGGTGCACGCGAAGGTGGATTGAAACTTTAATAACATTGTTTAACTTTTTCTTTTTCGAATAATAATGGCGAAGACACAATTTAATCGCGTAAAAGCCGGAGACCTGGAGCTGACTGAGAAGGTGGTGGCTATCAACCGTGTGGTAAAAACCACAAAAGGTGGTCGTGCATTCAGCTTTTCTGCACTGGTTGTAGTAGGTAACGGTAACGGTGTAGTAGGGCATGGCCTGGGTAAAGCCAAAGAAGTTCAGGAAGCTATCACTAAAGGTATCGACGATGCCAAGAAGAACCTGATCAAAGTGCCGGTAATGAACGGTACTATTCCTCACGAGCAACTGGCTAAAGAAGGTGCTGCTAAGGTGATGATTCGCCCGGCTGCCCATGGTACCGGTGTTATCGCAGGTGGTAGCATGCGCGCTGTGTTGGAAGCTGCAGGTATTACCGACGTGCTTTCTAAATCTCTGGGTTCTGCTAACCCGCACAACGTGGTAAAAGCTACGTTCTCTGCACTGGGTCAGCTGCGTGAGCCTATAGCAGTGGCAAAGCACCGCAACATCAACCTGAAGAAAGTATTCAACGGGTAATCTTAGAATTTTGAGTTTTTAACTTTTTGAATTTATATAGCGTCATGGCTAAGATCAAAGTAACACAAACCAAGAGCGGCATCGACCGTCCTGAGCGCCAAAAGCGTACGCTGGTGGCACTGGGCCTGCGTAAAATGCACGCTTCGGTTGAAGTAGAAGCAACCCCTCAGATCGTAGGTATGGTTAAAGCCGTACACCACCTGGTAAAGGTTGAAGAAGTAAAATAATTATTAACTGATTTGCGAGCGGTTACACAT
>JAJNBR010000260.1 GCA_021156265.1 Flavipsychrobacter sp. | reverse complement strand
CCATATTTCAAATGCTTCTTCGAAGAAAAAGACAGCATTGGTAAAAGGTACCGCAGGCAGGACGCTATCGGCACGCCATTCTGTGTAACGATAGACCACCAGACAAAAGAAGACCAGACAGTAACCGTACGCCACCGCGACAGCATGACGCAGGAGCGAATACCGCTGAGCTCGGTGAGAGATATGGTGATGAAAGCCATACAAGCTTTTTAAGTAAATTGCCGGTCTTAAGCCGGCAATTTTTTTATGTCTACCAACCCGGTTCCTAACGAGATGTCCCATGTTCTGAAAGAAGAACTGGGACTGGAACTTCCGGACACCCTTCCGGAGGAAGAGATATTATCGCACCTGGCGCAAAAGATCGCCGTATTGCTCCGCGCCGGGAACGGTAGTTTTTTCCAGATCATGTACCGGCTCGATGTGTCGGAAAAGAAACTGAGCGCCGTAATAGATGATGCCGATGCTCCCTATAAAATAGCCCGCCTGGTATATGATCGTCAACTGGAAAAATACCGCAGCCGCCAGCAGCATAAAAACGTTAAAAAGGATATAGACAAAGACCTGGAATGGTGATAATACGGGCTTTACAGATATTTTTTCGTAATTTCGTTAGCCCCTTGTTCTTATTATTTACTCCTACTGAAGTTAAAAAAAATGAAGCGGATCCTTGTTATTTGCTGCTCGCTGTTTTTTGTTGCGGCCACCGTTTTTACGGCCTGCAAACCCGATCCCTCGTTTGAACCGGGAAAGAGTGGTGAAATAAGCTTTGAAGTACCTAAAGGCTGGCCTGCTCCTGCTTATAATTTTGCGGGCAACCCGCTCACCAAACAAGGGTTCGAGCTAGGCAAAAAACTTTTTTTCGACCAGCGTTTATCGCGCGATAACTCCACCTCCTGCGGTAGCTGCCACCAGCCGTTCGCAGCCTTTGCCCATCTCGATCACGACCTCAGTCATGGTGTCAATAACCAGCTCGGCAACCGCAATTCTCCACCCATCTTCAATATGAACTGGCACACCAGCTTCTTCTGGGACGGTGGTGTGAATCATATAGAAGTACAGCCCGTCAACCCGATACAAAACCCGGTGGAGATGGATGAGACCATTGATAATGTAGTGGCCAAACTGAAAGCGGACGCCACTTACCAGTCCATGTTCAAAGCTGCATTCGGCGATGAGACCATTAACTCGCAACGCATGCTAAAGGCACTGGCGCAATTCATGGGTATGCTTGTGTCCAGCAATTCGAAGTTCGACAAGTATTCACGTGGTGAAGCCGGTGGTGCAATGACAGAAAGCGAAATCGCCGGCCTGAATATATATAAAGACAAATGCGCCGGCTGCCATACCGAACCACTGTTCTCCGACTTTTCTTTGCGCAACAACGGCCTTGCACCAACTGCACTTAACGATAGTGGCCGTGCCCGTATTACACATCTGCCGGGCGATATGCGCAAATTCAAAGTGCCTTCGCTGCGCAACCTGAAATATACGCCGCCATATATGCACGATGGCAGGTTCACTACGCTCGACCAGGTGCTGGACCACTACGCAACCGGCGTACAACCTTCGCCTACACTTGATCCGCTGTTGCAAAACGGCATACAGATGACCCCTCAGCAACGCACAGACTTACTGGCGTTTCTAAATACGCTAAACGACGAGGAGTTTGTAAAAGACTTAAGATTCCAGGAATTGAAATAAACAAAAAAGACCTTAATCAAGGTCTTTTTTGATCTTGGCGATCTCCACCACCTCAAATGTCTTGTTGACCGGGTGCTGGATGCATATTTGTTCCTGACCGTTGGTGTTGTATTTCAGCTTCACGCGCATGCCATGGCTTTGATAAGCAGAAGGAATATATGCCGGCCTGAGTTCCGTACCGTTCTCCAGTTTAATGATGTATCCGCAGCCGTCCAACGCTATGTCGCCTGTATCGATTACAGTCGCCTTAACGAGATCTTTGTCAGGATTACATGAAACCGCAAGTAACAGCAATAGTGCAGCGCCCGGTAAATATTTACGCATGTTCGAATGTTGAAAAGTAAATTCAGGATTGAAAATACTAAAAACTTTTTAAGATGCAATTATGCGGTAAACTTATATCCGATGCCCCGTACCGAGTGAAAGTGCTTCGGGTTGCGGCTGTCGTGCTCAAAGTGCTTCCTGAAATTGAGGATAAAATTGTCTATCGTACGTGTAGTAGGATACACATTATACCCCCATACCACCTGTAAAATATGCTCGCGGCTCACTACTTCTCCTTCGTGTTCTACCAACAGTTTCAGCAGGGCGGCTTCTTTTTTGCTTAGCTCCTGTGTCTTACCATTCACGTCCGTGCATTCGTGCGCACCAAAGTCAATTTTGCAACCGTCAAATTTGTACACGTCAGGCACCGCGTGCGGATCCTTGATCTTTTTATTCTTTACGATCAGCTTTTCTACACGCAGCAACAACTCTTCCAGGTTAAAAGGCTTGGTCATATAGTCGTCGCCGCCTTTTTTCAGGCCTTCTACCCTGTCAGCACCCGTATTGCGGGCTGAAAGGAACATGATGGGCACGTCATTGTGCTGCATCCTGATGGTTTCGCATACCGTGATGCCGTCCATGTCGGGCAGCATAATGTCGAGGATAATAAGGTCAAAATACTCGTTCTTGACCATTTTGATCACTGATGGGCCATTGTCAGCTGTAGTTATCTCGTAACCTTCCAGCTCCAGGTTTAGTTTCAGGGCTTCACGAAGGCTTTCTTCATCTTCAACCACTAACAGTGAGGCTTTCTTTGCTTTAGTCGTCATAGGTTTCGTGTTTTGGTTTCTAAACATAAAAATAATGACAATTGATTATTGCTTCCAAGAGAACGCTCCAGATATGGTTTTAGCATGACAATTAGGCGTTTTGATAATATGAAGCATCACTAATATGTAAATATTGGTCAGCGCTTTTGGTCATTTCTTAATAATACATACCTTTGCCGTCCTTTACAAGCGGGTGTGGTGAAATTGGTAGACACGCTAGACTTAGGATCTAGTGCCGCGAGGCTTGGGGGTTCGAGTCCCTCCACCCGCACCACAAAACAATAACAGCCGGTCGATGATCGGCTTTTTTTAAAACTTAAAACAGTTCTTGAAATGGCTACGGTAACACGTGAAAATATCGGCAACCTGCACGAAAAGATCACCGTAAAATTGGCTAAGGAAGATTATCTCCCCTCTTTCGAAAAATCACTGAAACAATACGCTAAAACGGCCAACGTGCCGGGCTTCCGTAAAGGTATGGTGCCTTCAGGCATGGTGAAGAAAATGTATGGCCAGTCTATCTTCAGCGATGAGATACTGCGCACTGCAGGCAGCAAGCTGGAAGACTACCTGAAAAATGAAAAAGTGGCCATCTTCGCACAGCCGATGGTAATGCCTAACGAGCAGCCACTGCGCCTGGATATGAATGCACCCAGCGATGTGGACTTCACTTTTGAAATAGGCCTGAAACCTGATTTCGAGATCGCTCCGCTGAAAGGCAAACCTGCGCTGACCAAATACAAAGTGTCCGTGTCAGATAAAATGCTGGAAGACGAGATCGACCGCATCAAACGCCGCTATGGTAAAGCTGAAGACCAGGAGTCTGTAAGCAACAAAGACAACATCATCTACTGCAAATACGAAGCGTGCGACGCTGACGGCAACGTGATGCCTGAATCGTACATGGTTGAGGACACTGCTCTATTGGAAAAATACCCTGCCAAACTGCAGGATATGCTGATGGGCAAGAAAGCTGATGATACACTGGTGATCCAGCCTGCAAACATTTGCACGGAAGAAGAGCTGGCCGGGTTCATGAAAGACCCGCTGAAACAAGGTGTTGAAGCTGCTAATAACTACTACAAGCTGACGCTGACCAAGGTTGCGCAACTGATTCCCCAGGAACTGGGTGAAGCACTGTATGCACAAGTATTCCCTAACGACGAGATAGCAGACGAAGCCGCCTTCAAAGAGCGCATCCGCACCGAGCTGAGCCGCGAATACGAGCGTATCAGCAATGAGCGCCTGCACAACGAAATATACGAGCTGCTGGTACACCAGACACCGCTGCAGCTGCCTGTCGACTTCCTGAAACGCTGGTTGCGCGAAGGTGGCGATAAACCAAAGAGCCCTGCTGAAGTTGAAAAAGAATTCGGCAGCTTCGACCACCAGCTGCGCTGGACGCTGATATCAGACAAACTGATCGAGGACAACAACATCAATGTTACCCGCGAAGAAGTACTGGAAGACATCAAAGCGCGCGTACTGGCTTACTTCGGTATGGGCATTGAAGATGCCGCCGATGCACCATGGATGGATGGCTATATGCAGAAAGTGCTGAAAGACGA
>JAJNBR010000259.1 GCA_021156265.1 Flavipsychrobacter sp. | reverse complement strand
GGTGGCTCTCAGCAGGGCAACCAGGGTGGTTCTCAGTCTGGCAAGCAGGGTGGCTCTCAATCGGGCAACCAGGGCAACCGCTAGTACAGAAGTTATTAACACCACTATTTGCACCCTTTTAAAGTGATACTTTAGAAGGGTGCTTTGTTTTACGCTCACCCCGTTTCCGCTGGAACGGCTTTTTTAACCCTTATAGTGTAGTAAACAAAGATCTTTAAAAAGTGACTTAATATGTAAGAGCCGATACCAGCTTTTACTTGTCATTATGAAAATCAGTTTTCAGTTGTGTGTGTGATTAATGAAAAAAGGTGTGCTAGTCCTAGCACACCTTTGTCATTTTAGCCCTTTTCGGTAACCCACCTGGCTACTGCGGGGGCTAGTTCCTTTTGCGACTTACCACCAACGAACACCCCGATGTGCCCTCCTGGGAACGGGTAGTTCTTTTTATCCTTCGAGCCGATGGCGTCCATGATAGGCAGCGTGCTCTCGTTGGGGATAATGTTGTCGTCTGTGGCGTACACATTGAGGAATGGTACGGTCATATTTTTCAGGTCAACCTTACGGCCGCCCAGTTCCATTTCACCTTTTATCAGTTTGTTGTCGCGGAAGAGGTCTTTGATGTACTTACGGTACATCTCACCCGGTATGGCCGGCAGGTCACTCTTCCATTGCTCCATGCGCAGGAAGTTCATCAGTTTGTCCTTGTCCTCGAGTGAGTCCATCACACCGAGGTATTTGGTGATGCCCATGCTTGGCTTCAGGAAACCGAATGCCTGGTCGATCATCTCGCCCGGTACGGTGCCCAACTGGTCAACCATAGCATCCACGTCCACATGTTTGGTCCAGCGGTACAGCATGCAGTTGTTGGTAGAGAAATCGTAAGGAGCCACATAAGTGGTCAGGCTCTTCAGCTTCTCGGGGTACAGGGAAGCGTAGATCATGGAGAAAGTACCGCCCTGGCAGATACCCATTTTATGGATCTTATCTACCTTATTGCTCTTGCGAACAAAATCTACTGCATCGTTCAGGTAGCCGTCTATGTAATCTTCCATGGTCAGGTAGCGGTCGCTTTTGTTGTGATAGCCCCAGTCCATTATATATATATCCAGTCCTTCGTCCAGCAGGCGCTTCATCAGGCTGCGGTCGGGCTGCAGGTCCAGTACGTCGTGACGGTTCAGCATGGCAAACGATACCAGCACCGGTGTTTTGCACTTAGCGGGTGTTTCCCTTATATAATGATACATGCTGATCTTGTCTCTCTGCCACACCAGCTCTTTCGCCGTAGTGGCCACATCAACTTCATCTATAGCTTTAAGTGTTTCATAGCCTTTGGCCAGTTTCTGGGTGGTTGCTGCCAGTTCTTCAATAATGCCTGCCGGGTTAAAATTCAT
Organism: Flavipsychrobacter sp.; assembly: GCA_021156265.1. Taxonomy (GTDB): domain Bacteria; phylum Bacteroidota; class Bacteroidia; order Chitinophagales; family Chitinophagaceae; genus Polluticoccus. The sequence goes on along the minus strand of JAJNBR010000259.1, from coordinate 6,593 downwards.
ATTTTAAAAAAATTTGCGCGAAGGTAAGGAGAATAATTATGAATAATATGATTTAAAACGAAAATGTTACAGAAACTTCTTATTAAAGCTCTCTTATTACAATCTAAAAACTATTCCGCGTTTTTTGTATCACCTGTGAAATTAGATTCTCCACTATGTGTTGATAACTTTTGTTGCCGCTTTTGTCATGAATTGTATTTCTCTTCCTGTCTCCAGGACTGTGTAATTGCAGAAACGCCGTATTGACAGGGCTTTTCAGAGTTCGGATGTTTTTCATGATTATCATTTTTGTTGCCGGTTGTTGCCTAAATGGGTAGTTTTTAAAAAGGGAACATATCAAAAGGAAACAAAACCGGTCATTGTTGCCTACTAATAACAGGGAGCTTAACCAGCCCCTGACATTAATTACAAATATACGCTATTTCATAGATTTTACCAAAATATCATAGCAGCCTGCGCCCCCGTACTAAACCGGGATATTAATATATATAGCCAGATGGCTAACTTAGCGGGTAAGTTGAAACCGATCGTAGACGATACATTTCTGCTGGAACGCTTTGAAGGCAAAGGCGGCTGGACCTATGCCCGCATACCTAATGTATTACGTCCGGCCGATTCACCCTTCGGCTGGATGAAAGTGAAAGGCAGCATCGATGGGTATGAGCTAAAGAAATACCACCTTGCCCCGATGACCGGCGGCGGCTTGTTCCTGCCCGTGAAAGCTGAGATACGCAAAAAGATAAAAAAGGAAGCCGGCGACAGGGTGCATGTCATACTCTTTCCCGACACCGATGCCTTGGAAATACCCCCCGAACTGGAGCTATGCCTCCACGACGAGCCCAAGGCGCTGACCTTTTTCAACAAGCTCTCCGAAAGCGAACGGAAGCATTACATCAGCTGGATATATTCGGCAAAGCGGGAGGAAACCCAGGTAAGCCGCCTGGCCAAAACCATCAGCCGCCTGCAGCAGGGGTTGAAGATGTACGACAAGACCTCTGAAGACTGACCCGGATTAAAACTTGTACATTTGTACAAATAAAATTTGGACATTCTGTACAAATGCCTATATTTGTCAAAGCAACTAAAGAAATACTTTATGTACAGGAGCTTTGATAAGAATTGTCATGAAATGCTGGTAGCATCAGGTTATCGTTTTATTGTGATCGGCAACAGGCTGAACCCGGAAGACAATACCGCCGATTTTGAGGTCATCCCCGTCATGGCCGATATCTTCCCCCTCTCCAGTCTTGTCTTCGACATCAACAGCCCGGAGGCCATCAACCTGGTGAATGAGCCCCAGCCGGTAGGCCTGTTCCTGAATGTGAAGTTTGCGATGGCGCAGGCGATGGCAGCGTAAAAATACGTTTTTTGCCAGGGGGCCCCTCGCCCCGGAGGCACTTAAGCAGGGTATTTACTATTTTTGCCGTCGAAGCCTACAATATGAAACCTTACCTAAGCCTTATTGCATTCGTGTGCTGGATCTCCTGTGTTTCCGCCCAGCAGGTCGTATTTGACAAACAGATCACTCAAGAAATAAAGTCTTCTTTTGATTATATCGCTACGGCCGATATCAACGGCGATGGCTTGACGGATGTTGTCGGAGCAACTACTTTTTATTTTGATCCGGTCAATGATTATAAAATATTTTTATGGCTGCAGGACGCACAGGGTCAGCTGCAGGCGCCTCTGAAATTTTCTTACAACGATCTTTATACTGCTCGCAGCTTTGCTGTAGGGGACCTGTACAATGACGGCACTGCAGATGTGCTGGTAGGAATAGAGGGCAGCGTACATATTTATTCGTGGATTAATAATGGACTGGTAAGGACGGATTCATTAATGACCCATCCCACTTACTCGGAAGATGCATTAACAACAGCCGATTTTGATGATGATGGCTTAATGGATATTGGCGTCAGTCACTGGGGCGGCGAGCGTGTAACAGTTATTTACCAGAAAGGCGAGACAACAAAATGGGATAAACGGCATTATACCCTACCAGCCAACGGCTACGGCCACGTGCTAGCAGGCAAATTCGGGCCTCTGCAGCAAACTGCGCTAATTAAGATCAATGGTCAGAGCACTAATCCTTTAATGGTCCTCACCTTTGACAAAGGACGAACGCTGCAAAACAGGTATGACCTGGCCCCAAATGGCAGAACACTGAGCGCCGCCATTGTAAGAAAAGGGCCCGGAAAACCAAACGAACTTTGGGTGGTGCATGGCGGAAACCAGCCCAGCAGTAAAATAAGCATATGGCGGGGATTGCAACCCAATGCAGACACAAGCTTTGGAACTTACGATTGTCCCGAGGCCATACAAGCAGATAATCTAGATTGCGATGATGATGACGAGCCGGTTGTGGTACATGGCGGGTGGCACAGGACATCGGTGTACGGCGATACGGTTGGCAAATATTACCTTTCAACTTCGTCGCATATAGAGCAGGATGGGCTGGCGCTGGGGGATATAAATAATGATGGTCGAATAGATGCTGTTGTTGCCACAGGTATTTCTCCCAGCTACCTGGCTATATTTTATAACATTACATCACCCTGCTGGCCCGCAGTTATAGCCGGACAAGATTCCATTACAAAAGGCTTGTCGCTTTACCCCAACCCAACAAGTGAAAATATTACGGTCCGCTACCCCGGTGATGGTTTGCTGGCTATAACCGATGCATATGGCAAAAGTATTTACCAGGTCCGGTTTCACAAGGAGGCAACTGTTGATTTAAGTAGCTGGGCGTCCGGAATATATTTCTAATGATGCGACACACCGGCGTTGAGCCTGCCATTTGTTTTGCCCGGCAGTATGTATAGCATCACCGGTATCAAAAGCAGCCACACAGCCACACGAGGCGAGAGAAAGGAAATACCAGCAATGCCCAGGTATATATATACAGGTATAAGGATACGCTGCTTGGCTTCTTTATAATGCACATGAGTAAGATTGGGCTTCACGTATTTTTTCTTCCAGCCGTAGATAAGCAGGCAGTAATGGCAAAGGTTGGCGACTATAAGGTTGATACAATAAAAAATAACACTAAATGCCTCATGCCGGTAATGATTGAGAAACCCAGCGGAAAAAGGAATGATGCAGACCAGCATAAGAAAGAAGATGGTGAGCCAGGTACTTAGCTGGTCGGTCTGGGCAATAAGGTGATGCTGAAAATGCGAGCCTATCCAGAAAATGCCGAGCGTTGTAAAACCGACAAAGTATATGAAAAGCTCAGATAACGTGTGGTGTAAAAAATAGTTGCGCAGACCCGCGCCGGTGAAGGCCACGGGGATCTTTACGCTGAGAATAAGGATGGCCATAGCCACGGCAAAGATGGAGTCGGTAAGCGACTGTATCCTTTTTATATCTAGTTCTGTTGAGTAATTCATGCGTTGGTTGCTGGGTTAAATTATTTTTTCTTTCGCCTGGCATCAAGGGCTTTCTGAGCATCTTTTATGATCTCCTCCAGTTCCGCTTCATCCATGTCGCTTTCAGGATCCATATCGACAGTAGCCACCACTCCGTTTATAGAATCTTCGCGGGCTGCACGTGCCTGTCTTTTAAAATATCCCCTGAGAAAATAACTGTCTTTTAAGGCGTTCATGTTTTCGCCAAAGCCGTTAGCAGCAGACTGTATCGTGAGCATGGAAGCGGTTGCAGTAGCAACGGTATGCTCCAGGCCACTGGAAAGCGAATCGGTATAGATAAGACTGCCCAGCGACCCCCTGCCCGACCTGATCTCCGAGGCAATACCAGCCATAGAGCCCGTGATATTACGGGCATTATCGGCAGTAGCTTCCAGACTGCGCGACAAATCGTCTGTGTACAGCAACTTGCTTATGGTACCATTTCCCTGCCTGATCTGCACTGCCATGCCAGCCAGCTCACGCGTGATGATCTCCGCATTGCCGGCCACATTGGTAAACTGTGATATCACCTTGTCGAAATCGACAGGATTTGCAGTCATAATACGAGCCCCGTTTGTGAGCAGCCGGACCTCGTTTGCAGAGCCGGAGTTGATGGTGATCAGCTTATCGCCCATCAACCCATCAGACCCGATGGTTGCCAATACATCCGTCTTTAGAAAAGGTTTTACCTTTTCCTTCATACGCATATCTACCCTTATCAGCGTGTCTGACACAATGCTGATATCATCTATGGTACCGACGGTGATACCGGCAAAGCGGATATTGTTGCCCACCTGCAGGCCACCTACATTTTTGAAGGTTCCGTATATCATGAATGTGTCACCAAACATGTTTTGCTTACTGCCGATAAGAAAAATGCCGCCTACAAAAAGCAGGATACCCACGATAGTAAAAATTCCGATCTTGATCTTTTGGCCTGTATTTGTTTTCATGATCTTGTTATTTAAAAAATGAACGGACAAGTTCACCGGGTCCGTTTTCCAGTTGTTCATAACTCCCTTCGGCTACAAAAGCACCATCATTCATCACCAATAGCCTGTCTGCGGTGATCTTCGCACAAGCCATATCGTGCGTTATGATCACAGACGATGTTTGGTATTTTTGCTGCATCTGTAATATCAGTTCACTGATCTCACGCGAGGTAATTGGGTCAAGCCCGGTAGTAGGCTCATCGTAAAGCATTATTTCCGGTTTAAGGATCAGGGTACGTGCCAGTCCTATACGTTTACGCATGCCCCCTGACAGATCCGACGGCATTTTATCTATAGCATCAAGCAATCCAACACCTTCAAGCATTTCTTCAATACGGTGGCGTATATCATCCTTATCCGTTAACTTCAGTACGCGCGTAAGCGGGAATTCAAGATTCTGGAAAACCGTCATTGAATCATACAGGGCAGCGCTTTGAAAGAGAAAGCCAACTTTCATACGCAGCTCCTTCAGTTGTTCTTCTCCCATATCCTTTACTTCTTCAGCAAAAATCTTCAGGCTGCCTGCATCTTGTACCAGCAGGCCTACCATACATTTTATGGAAACAGATTTGCCTTGTCCCGATTTGCCCAGCACTACAAGGTTCTCTCCTTTGAAGAGATCCATATTAATATCTAACAGCACCTTTTTATCGCCAAACGCTTTTTTAAGATGACGGATAGATACCACAGTTTCTCTTACACTATTATCGGTTGTTGTTTTCATGGTATTAATTGTAAGCAAATACAGATGTCAGCTGTACTGCTATTGCGTCAAGAAAAATGATCCAGAGCGACGCAGACACAACAGCGGAGTTGGCTGCTACGCCCACGCTCTCCGTTCCCCTGTCGGAGTTATAACCTTTATAGCAGCCGACAAAGCCAATGGCGAAACCAAAGAATATCGTTTTGATGAATGCCGGTACGAGGTCTGTAAAACTCAGCGCCGAAAACGCTTTACTGAAGTATAGCTGAAAGGTCAGGTCATTATTTATATTGGATGCCGCAAAACCACCGAGCAATGCCAATGCATCGGCCATAAGTGTAAGTAAGGGTATCATAATGACACAAGCCAGTATGCGGGTAACCACCAAATACTGCACGGGGTTGGCCCCGGAAACCTCCATTGCATCTATCTGCTCGCTTACCTTCATACTACCCAACTCCGCGCCAATACTGGAAGCTATCTTGCCGGCGCATATAAGCGCAATGATAACCGGGCCTATCTCGCGAATGACCGATATAGCCACCATACTGGGAACAAAACTCACTGCGCCAAAGTCTTTCATGGTGGGCTCCGATTGCAGGGTGAGCACAAACCCCAGGATAAAACCCGTGATGCCTACCAAAGAGAGCGACTTGTATCCTACAATAAAACACTGGTTGAGGAATTCGTTCCATTCAAATCCGCTTCGAAATATGCTACGCCAGAAAGCGCCCATAAATATTACCTGGTTTCCGACGCCAGCTAAATGCCTGTTCCAGGCAGCAGGTACCAATGTATTCATATACTTGTTAGAAGTGGGGAAAGCCGGTCTCAAGGCTCAGTCAATGAAGAACGTGTTGTCAGGCGGGCAAAATTGACTGGCTACTATACCGATATAGGCCATATCTGCTTACACTATGCAAAAACCGTGACAACAGAGTGAAAATCACAAACTTTATGAATATTTCTTTCGGTTCATAAGGAGGAAGGAGCCGAAAAGATCCAAAGAAATGACCGGATGACTGCTTTATTCATACTGGCTGGGAGCTATACATTCCTGCCAGTATTCTACTATTTTCCTTATGGTATTTTCTAAAGCTTCCATAGAGTTGGGCTTAAGAAAAAAGCCTTGTACCGATAAGGCATATGCATTTGTTACAGACTGTTTGTTGGCGCCTGTTGTAAAAAACAAATAAGGTATACATTTCGTTTGGAGCTGCTCATTTGTGAAAATCCTGTTCCGAAGCTCAAAACCATCTATTTTGGGCATGTTGATATCAGACAGTATAAGGAATGGCTGAACGTCCGACCGATCCAGAAAACTCAGTGCCTCATTCCCATCTGTAAAATAAATGATCTTATTTCTATAGCCTAGTTTTTCGAATATCTCTTCGAGCATATCCTGGTCATCAATGTCGTCTTCTATTATTATTATTGGCCCTGATTTGTCCATGGTGCGGTATGATCTTTACAAGATAACCTAAATACACC
>JAJNBR010000258.1 GCA_021156265.1 Flavipsychrobacter sp. | reverse complement strand
AAAAAGAATATCGTTACAGTTGTTGTTGTTGCTGGTGCTATATACCATCAGCAGGGTAGTTTTTACCTCGATGAACCTGGATAAGCTGGGGGAGTTGTCCGGTAAGGAGTTTGCAAGTGCTGCGCTTCACGGCCTGCGCTTTGACTTGTCAGCCATCTTCGCTTTGAATGCGCTTTACCTGGTTTTGGTATTCCTGCCTTTTGGTTTACTCCGATACAAGTGGTGGCGTACTATGCTCAACGTGATATTCATTGCTATCAACCTGTTGGCATTTGCATTCGAACTGAGCGACTGGGCATACTTCTCCTTCACCAACAAGCGCGCCACTGCCGATGTGCTGGATATGATCAGCCGCAAGGGAGACTTCCTGGTGCTGTTGCCCCATTTCGCAGTGGACTATTGGTATGTATTCGCAGCGTTCGTACTGGTAGCAACCGGATTTGTATGGCTGAACTACCGTATCCGCAAAAGATACCCTGTTGCAGCTATTCCGCCGGGTCTGAAAAAGTTTGTACCTAAGCTGGTATTGTTCCTATTAGTTGTTGGTGCGAGTATACTCGGTATCAGGGGCGGTTGGCAAAATGCTCCGTTAAATATTGGTTTTGCGCTGGAGGCTGCCGACAGCGATCATGTACCCATTGTACTCAACACACCGTTCAGCATCCTCAACACGTTGTCGAACAAAAAACTGCCGGAACTGAATTATTACAGTGAGGAGGAACTGCAACGTTATTTCAAGCCTGTCAAACAGTATGGCGGAAAACCATTCCGGCCGAAGAATGTGGTGATCGTTATCCTTGAAAGCTTTTCAAAGAACTATACCGGTATTGGTGGCTACCAGAGTTTCACTCCCTTTCTCGACAGCCTGATGCAGCATTCGTTTGTGTGTCGCAATGCGTATGCAAATGCGCTGCACTCTGCCGAAGGTATTCCTGCTATAGTCGCCGGTATACCGTCACTGATGAATGAACCAATTACCTCCTCAATCTATAGCACTAATAAAATAACCGCGTTGCCTGCGTTGCTGAAGGAGAAAGGGTACAGCAGCGCATTCTACCATGGTGCTACCAATGGTACCATGAACTTTGACGTGTTTTGTTACAATGCTGGCTTCGATAAATATTATGGCCGGACTGAGTACAACAACGAGAACGACTACGACGGCAGCTGGGGTATCTGGGATGAACCTTACCTGAAATATTTCGCGACAAGTCTCAACCAGACGAAGCAACCCTTTCTTGCTTCAGTATTCACGCTTAGCTCGCACGATCCGTACAAAGTACCGAAGGAATACAAGAATGTCCTGCCCAAAGGAGATATGCCTGCCCAGCAGAGCGTAGCGTATACGGATATGGCGCTTCGTAAGTTCTTTGCAATCGCATCGCAACAACCGTATTTCAATAATACGCTGTTCGTATTCACGGCCGACCATTGCTCACTGCAAACGATTGATGACCATGACCATGGCAACATGGGCTTTTACAGGATACCGGTATTCTTCTATGCTCCCGGCGATAGCAGTATGAAAGGCGGCACTGATGAACTAATGCAGCAGGTGGATATATTGCCGTCAGTGCTTGATTACCTGGGATATGAAAAGCCGTTCTTTACCTTCGGTCGTTCCATATTCAGGAATGAAGAGAAGCGATTTGTGTTAACTGAGCACATAGGCACGTATCAAATGGCGATCGACAGTTTTATTTATAAGACAAAAGGTGAGAAGACTACTGACATCTATAATTTCAGCAGGGATCGCTTTTGTCACAATAACTTGCTGAACCAATCCGAGGGCAAAATGTTGCAGGCGCAGTTCGAACCCTATCTGAAAGCATATAAGCAATTATACCACTCCGCCCTTATCAAAAACAAAATGCATGCAGATAAGTACGGAGATATAGCAGATTGAACTAACTTTAACCGCAAAATAAAATAGCTATGGAACAAGGCCTTCTCCATTTACACAATTTTATGCGCTGGGTTGTATTGTTGTTTGCATTGCTAACTCTCATCCGTTCGATGATGGGTATGGCAAGCAATACCGCGTTTACATCCGGTGACAGGAAGACAGCCATGTTCCTTATGATAAGCGCAGATATACAGTTGTTGCTCGGTCTTGCGTTGTATTATTTAAAAGGATGGTTTACGGTTCTTACAAGTGGTGGCGATCTCATGTCTAATAAGGTTAATCGCTTTTTTGCGGTTGAGCACCTCGCAGGTATGCTGATAGCGATTATCCTCATACACATTGGTTATGCAGCTGCAAAAAAGAATATCGCTGACCGTGCTAAGCATAAGAAACTGTTCTGGTTCACGCTGATCGCTATTCTTATAATTATAGCTACTATACCGTGGCCGTTCCGTGAACTGGTAGGCAGGCCGATATTCCCGGGCATGAACTAATCCATGATCAGGAAGGTCATTCAACCTTTTTACACAGCTTTTGTACTTCTCACGTTTGTCGTGAGCATACTTGCTGCATTCCCGTTTTTCTTATTGATCGGCAGCCGCGACCACCCTAATTCCCGTGAAGCTATCTGGCATATAGTGCATTACTGGGCTATAGGCTGGTTGGCTTTGATCGGTATGCCTATACGTCGAATAGGTAAAAAGCCGGATAATAGCAGGTATGTTGTAGTAGCCAACCATATCTCTTATATGGACACAATCGCTATCTACGCTGCTTTGCCCTGCTATTTCAGAACGCTGGCAAAGAAGGAAATGGCGCGGATACCGCTATTTGGATTTGTGTATAAACAGCTCACCATACTGGTAGACCGCAGCAGCCCTGAGCATCGCACTAAGAGCATGCGCCTTATGTGGCGGGCCATCAGGAATGAGTCCAACATTGCCATCTTCCCCGAAGGTACCTTCAATGAAACTGCAGAACCAATGGCGCCTTTACACAACGGGGCGTTCAAACTCGCCATTACGTCACAGACGCCTATTCTACCAGTTTTATTTCTCGATACAGTGAAACGTTGGCACTACGGTGGTTGGTGGAAGCTGTGGCCAGGCCGGAACCGTGTTGTATTTCTTAATCCCGTACCGGTGGAAGGTCTGAGCGTCGCCGACCTGCCCGCACTTAAACAACAGGTACAGGACTTGATGGGAAGCGAATTGAAAAAGTATGGCTATCCCTATATATATGATCTTAAAAACGCATCTACTTCTGTATAAATGGCAATAAGCTCGTACCTTTGCGCAAATTTTTTCAGCACCCATGGCTTTGCAAGTAGGTATAGTAGGACTTCCCAACGTAGGTAAATCAACATTGTTCAACGCGGTGAGCAACAGTGCCAAGGCACAGGCTTCTAACTACCGGTTCTGTACCATTGAACCCAACGTGGGACAGGTTGATGTGCCCGATGAAAGGCTAGCCAAGCTTGCCGAGCTGGTGCAACCCCAACGAATTGTTCCCACCACGATAGAGTTCGTGGATATTGCGGGCCTGGTAAAAGGCGCCAGCAAAGGCGAGGGCCTGGGTAATAAGTTCCTGGCTAATATACGCGAAGTGGATGCCATCGTACACGTGATCCGTTGCTTTGAAGATGAGAACATCCTTCGCGAGGAAGGTGACATCCATCCCGTGAGCGATAAAGAGATCATCGATACCGAACTGCAGCTGAAAGACCTGGAAAGCGTAGAAAAGAAGATGCAGCGCTATGAGAAGATCGCCAAGAACGACCCGAAAGCAAAGCGTGTGTACGATGTATTGGTTCGCTGCAAGGATTACCTTCACCAAGGCAAGAACATTCGCGGCCTACAGCTGGAGGGTGAAGACCTCGAAGCTGTCGCAGACCTGTTCCTGCTAACTCAGAAACCTGTATTGTATGTAGCCAACATAGACGAAGCATCGATTCATACCGGCAACAAATACTCAGAAGCGCTGGTGAAAGTAGCGACTGAAGAAGGTGCGAGCGTTATCGTCATGAATAACTCTATCGAAGCGCAGATCTCTGAGATGGAAAATGAAGAAGACAAAGCGCTGTTCCTCGGAGAATATGGCTTGACCGAGCCGGGCCTCAACAGGCTGATACGTGCTGCCTACCAATTACTAAATCTCATTACTTACTTCACCGCCGGTGTACAGGAAGTTCGTGCCTGGACCATTCACAGAGGCTGGAAAGCGCCACAGGCTGCAAGTGTCATCCATACAGATTTCGAGAAAGGCTTCATCAAAGCTGAAACCATAGCTTACAACGACTACGTACAGTTTGGCAGTGAAGCCTCTTGCCGGGAGAATGGGAAACTTCGCATAGAAGGTAAGGAATACATCGTGCAGGATGGCGACGTACTACACTTCCGCTTTAATGTATAACAATCACGTTAGGGTCACGATACCCGATTTGATAGCGTAGATGGCAAGTCCCGTTCGGCTTTT
>JAJNBR010000257.1 GCA_021156265.1 Flavipsychrobacter sp. | reverse complement strand
GAACCGGGTGACATGCTCGATGGCTCGTACATGTGGTTGTAGTGCCAGCTGTCCGGGTATTTACCACCCACACGTGCCAGGTCAGGACCTGTACGTTTGCTACCCCACTGGAACGGGTGATCGTACACGAACTCACCTGCTTTTGAATACTCACCATATCGTGCCACCTCGCTACGGAAAGGACGTACCATCTGGCTGTGGCAGGTATAGCAACCTTCCCGCACATAGATATCGCGGCCTGCCAGTTCGAGTGGCGTATATGGTTTTACACTTGCTATCGTCGGTACGTTAGATTTCACAAGGAAGGTCGGAATGATCTCGATAGCACCACCGATCATCACTACGATCAGGCTCGCCACCATCATCTGCACGGGGCGTCTTTCGATCCAGCGGTGCCAGTGTGCTTTACCGTGCTCTATATATTCTTTAGCCAATGGTGCAGCTTCTGCGGCTTCGTCATTTAGTGCTTTGCCTTTCTTAACGGTTTTGTATAGGTTCACCCCCATCATCACCGCGCCTATCAGGTAGAGTGTACCGCCGATACCACGCATCGCGTAAAAAGGTTTCATCGAAGTAACCGTTTCCATGAACTGGTATTTCAGTTGACCTTCGGGAGTGAACTCAGCCCATGCCAGGCTTTGCATGAAACCCGCCCAGTACATAGGCACCGCGTAGAAGATGATACCCAGCGTACCAATCCAGAAGTGCCAGTTGGCCAATTTCATAGAATGCAGTTCTGTTCTGAAAATTCTAGGGATCAGCCAGTACAATACACCGAAAGTCAGGAAGCCATTCCAACCCAGCGCACCAACGTGCACGTGAGCGATGGTCCAGTCGGTAAAGTGACTAATAGCATTTACGTTCTTAAGGCTCAGCATCGGGCCTTCGAAAGTGGCCATACCATAGGCTGTTACAGCAACTACCATAAACTTGAGCACTACATCTTCGCGAACCTTATCCCATGCACCACGCAGTGTCAGCAAACCATTGAGCATACCACCCCAGGAGGGAGCCAGCAGCATTACAGAAAATACAGTACCGAGCGATTGAGCCCAATCAGGAAGTGCGGTATATAATAAGTGGTGCGGACCAGCCCAGATATAGATAAAAGTGAGTGCCCAGAAGTGAATGATAGAAAGCCTGTAAGAATACACGGGACGATTGGCAGCCTTGGGCAAGAAGTAGTACATGAGGCCGAGGTAAGGAGTGGTCAGGAAGAAGGCAACGGCATTATGTCCGTACCACCATTGCACCAGCGCGTCCTGCACACCTGCATACCAGGAGTAAGATTTCATCCAGCTGAAAGGTATCTCCCAGGAGTTAACGACGTGCAGCATGGCCACCGTGATGAACGTAGCGATGTAGAACCAGATAGCTACATACAGATGACGCTCGCGGCGTTTCATGATGGTGCCGAACATATTCCAGCCAAACACAACCCAGATAATTGTGATCAGGATGTCTATTGGCCACTCGACCTCTGCGTATTCTTTACCGGTAGTATAACCCGCCAGCAATGTAATAGCAGCGAGCACGATAACCGACTGCCATCCCCAGAAGTGCAGCTTACTGAGTTTATCGCTGAACATCCTTGCCTTACAAAGACGTTGCAGCGAATAGTACACACCCATGAAAATACCATTACCAACGAAGGCGAAGATCACCGCGTTGGTATGCACCGGGCGAACACGGCCGAAAGTAGTAGGAGCTGTTCCGAAATTCAGTTCAGGAAATACCAGCTGGAATGCTGCCAATAACCCGGCCAGCATACCCACCAATCCCCAGAATATGGTTGCGTAGGCAAACCATTTCACTATTTTATTATCGTAGTAGAATCTGTCAAGCTGGCCGGTGTCTGTGGGAATTTTCATCCCGCGGGTCTGTACGGTTTCGGTTAGTTGGTTTGACGTGAGAGAAGAACTCATCTTAAACTTGTTTTATTTATTCTCGTTAGGAATCTCATTATCATACAGCATGCGCATGGCCGCGCCTTGCTGGTCTTCAAACTGGTTTGAACGCACGCTCCATATAAAAGCCAGCAGGAACGCTGCGGCGACGAGGATACTTGCTATTACCAACATATATAGAGCACTCATTATGGAAATCAATTGTCATGCAAAGCTACTTTCGCACAAGGTGGCAGCTTATGACGATGCTCAGAAGCTGAACTGACCTTGGTCAGTTCAGCTTTTTGCGGCAAGTGAGAGCCGAAGCTTTTTCGCCCACAGGCTGCTGATGCCTGTTGTTATCAGGACAATACTGAGCGTGCTTACCGGCATCAGGATAGCAGCGATCATTGGCTCCATATCACCACGAATGGATATATACAGGCCGACGATATTGTAAAGGATGGAAATAATAAAACTGATGTTAATGATCTGTCGGGAAGCCTTGGCAAGACGAAGCAACTGCGGCAGCTTGCCAAATTCCGAGGCATTCAAAATAGCATCGCAGGAGGGAGTGAAGTTGTTAATATCGTCGGCCAGCGTAATACCCACATTGCTTTGTTGTAAAGCACCCGCGTCATTCAGTCCATCGCCAATCATCAGCACTTTTTTGTCGATACGTTGCAAGCCTTCGATGTATTGAAGTTTATCTACCGGTTTTTGCTCAAAAAGCAGGTCATTGTCCTTTCCGAAAATTTTCGACAGCGCACCTTGTTGCTTATCATGATCGCCGGAAAGAAGGGACAACGGGTAGTTGTTACGTAGTGTGCCTACCATACCAGGTATCGATGTTCTGAAATCCGGCAACACCTGGAAGGCAGTGACCTTATCATTAATGCGGACAAAAACATTGGCATCGCCCTTATTGCCCTTATTGCCGGTGAAACCAGCAGAACCCACCATGATCTTATTGTTGCCAATTGTCGCTTCAAGACCCGCGCCTTTTACTTCCTGCCATGAATCCAGATGCAAAGACTCATGAATACTTAAATGTTTTGTTAAAGCAACGCTGTATGGATGTTTACTTAAGCTGACTACGGAATACAACCACCGTTTTTCTTCATCGGTCAGGCGGTGGCCGGTTTCAAGCATGGTATTACTCCCTGAGGTTAGTGTACCGGTTTTGTCGAATACTATGTGATCGACCTTTCCCAGCTGCTCTATAACAGATGCATCGCGAAAGTACAGTCCATTATTGCTGAAGATGCGCAACAAGTTTCCATTGGTATAAGTTGCCGACAACAGCAATGCGCAGGGGCACGCAACTATCAACATGGCTGAAACGCTTGGGAGTAGTTTTGCCGGGTCGTTAATAGTCCAGAAAACGGCTGTTATCGCCGCCAGTGAGAATAGGACAATGGTAAAATATCGGCTAAGCGTGTGGATGATGCTTTTATCATCGTTTTGCTGCTCCTTGTTTTTATTGAATGCATAATGATTCCACAATGAAGTCAGATAGCTGCCTGCAACGGGTTTAACAACCTGAACCGTCAGCTGGTCGCCGGTTTGGCGGCCACCGGCGTATACCATTTTGCCCTCAGGCACTACCACTGGTTCACTTTCTCCGGTCACGAAGCTATAGTCTATGCGGGCATTCCCTTTCAGAACTATCGAGTCAGCGGGTATTACCTCGTCATTATATAATTGAACAACATCCTTTTCTTTCAGATCGCCGAGTTGGCAGCTCTGTACACCATCGGCCGTTACCCGGTTGACGGCTATAGGAAAATATGATTTATAATCGCGGTGGAAAGACAGCGACCTATACGTGCGTTCCTGTGCCAGGCGCCCCACCAGCATAAAAAACACGATCCCACTCATGCTGTCGAGGTAGCCGGCGCCGATACCGGAAAATATTTCGTACAGGCTTCTTGCGTAAGTAATCAGCAAGGCCAGCGCAATAGGTGCGTCGATGTTGAGCGTACGCTGCCTGAGGCCTGCCCATGCAGTAGTAAAGAACTCTGAAGCGCAATAGAAAAAAACCGGTATAGACAGAATGAGATTAAGTATCCTGAACAAAAAAGCATATTGGTGCTCTATATCCGCGCCGGAAAGGTACTCGGGAAAACTCATCATCATGATGTTGCCGAAACAAAACCCGGCAACACCCAGCTTGAATACCCTTGCTCTGCTGATCTTTGATGCTTTTTTGCCCTTTGCATCGTCGAGGCTTATATATGGCTCGTAGCCAATTGTGGTAAGAAGTTCTACCACCTGCCTGAGACTGATCTTTTCTTTGAGAAAATGTATGGTAACCTCTTTGGCGGAAAAATTCAGCCTGCTGCTCGTCACCCCGTCATGTATCCGGTACAAATGTTCCAGCAGCCACATACAAGAACTACAGTGTATGCCCGGTATATACAGTGTAACGATAACGTGCTTATCATCCTGGAATTTATAGAGCTTTTCGGCTATTGCCGCCTCATCCAGGTAGGCATATTTATCGTT
>JAJNBR010000256.1 GCA_021156265.1 Flavipsychrobacter sp. | reverse complement strand
TTGCACGAGGCAAAAAACAAACAAAGCGCAGCTGCGCTCAATGCGACGATTCTCATTCTTTAAAACTTCAGGTTTAACATTCAGACTTCTGCAGCACGCATGGCAGGCCAATCGGTTTCTTTACAGCTCTCCCATACCAGCCAGAAGAAAATGGAAGACAATATTAACACCAAAATCTTTAGCCACAAGAAGCCGGTCAGCAAAACCAGGTAGTGACTAAAGCCAAAAACTCCCATAAGCATAAAGGTGAACAATACGCGCACTACACCTTTCCCTCCTTTTTCCTTCATTTGCTCAGCCATCGAGAAGGGGAAGATACGGTGGCTAAGGCGCAGCACACATAGGGCAAACACCGAGATATTCACAGTGGCCAATAGAACATCCGAAATGGCCCGCACGCCCCATACAGATATCACGAACGCACCGATGATACCAATGAAAGGCAGAAAATATTTGATCCATAGCGCCTTGAATGAGCCCACCAGAACATTACCCGGTGTTTTCACGGGTGCCGAATAATAAACCCATGCAGCTTTGTACTGGTCTGACATACTCACATAATTCAATGCCTGTACCATAGCCAGGGCACACATGTACAGCAGGAATAGGTGGGCGTTTGTTTCCGGCAATTCCTTCCACACCTCGGCAAATGGTTCGTCATTCATCAACAGCATGTATACAAAATATACAGGCACATAGGCCAGCATTGGATATACTCGCATTTTAAAAGTACGGCTACGTCCCGTCTGCAGCCAGGTAATAATAAATCCGGACTTTGCGGCGTCTGAGCGATTAAGCAGGTTCGCCAGCTTGTTATACAAGGCAACCCTGACAAACTTCTTTTGCCCGGTACTTGTCTCTGCCGCGTCTATACCATCTATGCCACCAAGCTGTTTGGCAAAGCTTGGTGCCAGCCATTTCACCGTTGCCCATATAGCCAGTACGGGAAAGGCTATGGCGAGTATGCTGAACCATCCGGCATAGGGAAAAACACTTTTAAAGCCAAGCCAGGTATAGCAGCTGGCTAACCAATATGGCGGCGTCAGTTGTATCCAGCTAAACCGGGTAATGTCAATATCGAGCAAGGCTTTGCTTTTGGTCACGCCCTGCATCAGGTAGAAAAAGGCAAATACAAAAATGGAAAAAGCTACCTGCAACGAGCCAATGATGTCTTTGAATTTACCGGGTTTTGCAATGCGTAATACCAGTAAATAGAATGCGTTGACAAAGAACAGCGCTGTGAATATCATCATGAGCAGTGGCAGTGGGAATAACAGCGCAGCCTGCCATCCCCGGTCGAGGCCAATAATTATCCATCCAGGCAATGACATCGGCAGGACTATCCTGAACAGGTAAATGAAAATATGAATGAACCTGGAGAGAAAAAGCGTCTGATCGTTTATGGGGCGAGGCAACAATATGAGCTTATCTGTAGTGTCGATAATAACATTCGAAAAATCTGTTACCAGCGAAAACGTAAGCAGGAAAAGAAACGTAGTGAAATAAGCCCACAAAGAAAAGATCGGGTCTTTGAAAGCAAGCAAAGGGAAAATGTAAACAAAGCCGGTAAAAAATGAAAACAACATGCTGAGCAGTGAATTGAATTTGCTCTGCTTCTTTTGCCTGCGCCTGCCGAATGTCAATGGTTTTCTGTCATCCAGTTTCAATTTAGCATTAAGAATGGCATGTAGCTGTACGGTATCCGTGCCCATCCTTCTCCACACACCGGAAAACAGCATGACCGCGCCAAGAATAATCTTATTCATGCTATAAATCCGAATTGTTATTTTGTTCACTAAAAGCTGCAGCGAACTCGTCTGCTTTCCTGCCGGCGTTATCTGCTGATGTCAGCTTGGCAAATATCTGCTCCAGCGAATCACCTGTTTCCATACGCAACTCGCTAATGGTGCCGTTGGCTACGATCTCACCCTTATCAATCAGCACTATCCTGTCGGAAACCTTTTCTACTACGTCCATCATGTGCGAACAATAAAAGATGGTCTTGCCCTCCTGTTTTAACACCTGCAACAATTCTTTTACGAGCAGCACCGCATTTGCGTCGAGCCCGGACAAGGGCTCATCAAGAATTACAATGGAAGGATTATGCAGCAATCCGGCTGTGATCAGTACTTTCTGACGCATACCTTTTGAGAAGCTATCCATCCGCTGGTCGATATTAGGCAGCAAACCAAATGAGTCCAGCATTTTTTCGGAACGCGATTCGATAACGGGATCCGGCAAATGATAAAGCTTGCCGATAAATGTGAGGTACTCACGCGGGGTAAGCAAGTCATACAACTCGGCCAGCTCGGGCACGTAACCGATCATCTTTTTAATGTCTAGTATGTTGTCGCGAAGGTTCATGCCGGCAACGGTTACTTCCCCCTCATAGTCCTGTATAACGCCGGTCAGTATTTTAACCGTAGTTGACTTTCCCGCGCCGTTAGGTCCGATATACCCAATGATCTGGCCTGGAAATATTTCGAGATTAACGTCTTTCAGTACCTGCTTTGTGCCATAATTTTTCGACAGGTTATGTATAGTGATCACTGGCTCCATATACTTGGCAATTCTGTTGTTCCATGCGCAATCTAAGGAATATTACCCCGCGCGGGTCTTTTCGGCTTAAATGATTGCCAAAAAAAGTTAAAATTTTTATTTGAACTATCTGTTTAAAAAACGCGACAGGCATTAACCGTTAATTAATAATAACAATTCAACTCATTTTTTGCCGCCAACCCATGTTTTAGCCGATGTGTCTTTCAGTTAGAACGTTTGATAAAAGTGTCGCGTTTACCTTAATGACAAAACCATAAACTCATGAGAAAGCTTCCTATCTTACTCAGTTGTTTCCTTATTGTATTTTCCTTTTTGCCGTCAAAAACATGGGCCAACCATGGCGCCGGCGGCGAGATCATTTATGAATGGATATCCGGCTCAACGTACCGCGTCTTCCTGAAATTTTACAGGGACTGTACGGGGCCTCCCGCGCCGGATTCCATGCCGCTCTGCTTTAAAAACAGTTGTAATACAAACATCAACCAGGTGTGGATGCAATTATATCCGGGGGTGATACCACCCAACGATACAAATGGCTCGTCGGTGGCGCTGGGCTGCTCGCCCACTACTTATCCGACCAAATGCACCAATCCGACCAGCAACATTCCCGGTTACCAGGAGTGGTGGTATTATTATGACCTGACGTTGCCTTTTCAGTGTAATAACTGGACGTTCTATACGTACCTGTTTGCGCGAAACTTTAGTGCGAACCTGGTCAATCCGCTGAGCACTTATTTCTATACAGAAACTACGTTTAATAACACAGGGACTTTCGAAGGCAATTCCTCACCATATTTCTCCAATAAACCTATACCCTATGTTTGCGTGAATATCCCCTACCAGTTCAACAACGGAGCTGTAGACCCGAATGGAGATTCATTGTCCACCGACGTACAACAACCGCTCAATTTCGGAGCTACCTGCAATAGTATAGTTGCACCGATCCCATTCAATACCAATACAGCGCCTTATCCAGCATATAATTTAAGTACCAATCCCATCCAGACGGGTAACACTTTTACTCTGAATGCGTCAACCGGCCAGATCACCTTCACAGCGCCGCAGATAGGCGCCTATACGCTGTCCGTACGTACCCGCGAATTCCGCGGAGGTGTCCTGATCGGCTCCATTTTGCGCGATGTGCAGGTACAGGTAATCGGTAACTGTGCAGCCACAGCACCGCAAGTGGTTATAAAGCCTCCTACAGGTGTTCCCTTTGTTAACGGCCAGATATGGGGCTGTGCCGGACAGTTACTGACGTTTGATTATGACCTGACATCAAGTGACCCTAATGCAGTTCTTTTAGGTGCGGACAACCATATCGCTTCTATACCTGCTGCCACTACTTCTTATGTAGGACAGAAAACAGATTCTGTAAGAGGTACATTCAGCTGGACACCGGGTATTAACCAGTCGGGCCTGTTCACTCTTACTGTTAGTGTTCGCGACTCGACCTGCGCCCCTCCGGGTATACTATATACTTACATCAATACCATACCGATCTTTATATGGCCTCCCGTTAAAGCAAGCAATGATACAAGTGTATGCCCCGGCCAACCGGTTCAGCTGAATGCGTCAGGTGGTGGTAACTACCTGTGGAGCACGATCGCCGGTCCCGCCAACACACTGAGCTGCACTAACTGCCAGGCTCCTTTGGCTACTACTTACGGCACCGCTTCGTACAGGGTATTCTCGCAGCAAACCGCTTTCTGCGATAAGAATGCAGATACTGTCGTAGTGACCATGCTGCCTTCACCTACATTTACGCCACTTACAGATATCCTTACCTGCCCGGGCATACCTTCGACTTTCGACCTGCAACTACAGCCGATAACAGGGGTTACCTATAAT
>JAJNBR010000031.1 GCA_021156265.1 Flavipsychrobacter sp. | reverse complement strand
AATAGAAGAGAACGTACCGGTGATAACACCTATCAGCATCGCAAATGCAAAACCACGTGTCACTTCGCCACCTACTATAAACAGTATAAGCACTACGAGAAACACAGTAAGCGACGTCATGATAGTACGTGGCAGCGTATCGTTAATAGCCCTGTTCACTACACTAATATTGCTTTCGTTAGGTTTTTTACGGAAATACTCACGGATACGATCGAATACGATAACCGTATCATTCATCGAGAAACCGACGACTGTCAGTATCGCAGCAATGAAGTGCTGGTCGATCTCGAGTGCAAATGGCACTACACCTCTGAAAAAGGAGAATACGGCGAGCGTCGCAGACACGTCAAAGATCAACGATGCAAAGGTACCAAGCGCATATTGCCACTTACGGAAACGCAGGAAAATATAGATCGAGATGGCGAGTAATGACAGGATCGTAGCCATTTTAGCGCCCTGTATCAAGTCATCCGATATAGTTGGCAACACGGTCTGCGAGCTCTGCACATAATTGCTATTGAATGTCTCGAGCGATGTGCCGGCAGGGATAAAACCTTCCTTAGTGAGACCCTCATGCAGCTTGGCCTGTACAATTTGCTCCGTTTCAGGATTCGGATTTTCGATCAGGTAGGCAGTAGTAATATTCACCTGGTTGTCTGTACCGATAGTTTTAACCACTGGATACTCACCGAAGTAGTTATGAAGTTTCTCGCGGATATTACCAACCTCGTAAGTCTTATCAAACTTCACAGTATAGCTGCGGCCGCCGGCAAACTCAACACCATAGTCGAAACCATTGAATATCGCTGCCACACCGGCCAGCACTACTGCTGCAACAATTATATAAGTGACTTTGCGCATGCCCATAAAGTTGTACTTGCGGGCATTGTTGAAGAATGGCCTGGAAACGGCAGTAAAATATTTAAAGTGACGGCCATTTCTCATATACATCTCTTTCAGCAGACGCGACACCAACAGACCGCAGAACAAGGAGATCAAAAGGCTGAGTATCTGGGTTGTAGCAAAGCCCAATACAGGACCCAGGCCATATACGAACAGAATAATAGCCGTAATAAGCGACGTGATATGGCCATCGAGTACAGGTGCGTACGAACGCTTGTAACCATCTATTACTGCCTGCTCATGTGTTTTGCCAATTGCAAGTTCTTCTTTGATACGTTCAAAAATAAGAACGTGCGCATCCACCGCCATACCGATACCCAGAACCAGACCGGCAATACCCGGCATTGTAAGCGTAGCGTGCAAGGCAGATAGTACACCAAGCGTAAACAACAGGTTAAGAACGAGAGAAATATTAGCCACCCAGCCGCTGGTGTTGTAATACAGCAGCATTAAAGCAAAAATGGCCAGGAAAGAAAGAATTATCGCGTTGAAGCCGGATGTGATGGACTCTGCGCCCAGGGTTGGGCCTACAACTTGCTCTTGTACAATGCGTGCAGGTGCAGGGAGCTTACCTGATTTCAGGATGTTAGCCAGGTCGGTTGCATCTTCCACAGTGAAATTACCACTGATTGAAGTGTTGCCGTTAGGGATCTCTCCGTTAACCAGCGGAGCAGAGTATACTTTATCGTCAAGAACCACAGCGACGTAACGGCCGGTATTTTCGCCGGTCATTTTTTTCCACGTGCGGGCGCCGGCAACATCCATGCTCATCGAAACCTCTGGTTTACCTGAGAGCGGGTTGTAGTCCATACGTGCATCAGTAACGCGGTCACCTTCCAGCTTTGCGCCACCACCCGGGGCAGTCCTTAGTGCATACAGCATCAACGGAGCGTTCGGGTTACGAACATCAGCTTTTTCTTCAGCACCGTAAACGAACTTCACATTGTTAGGAAATTTATTCCTTACTACATCCAGGTTCAAATATTCGTTCAGTTTGGCCGTGTCTTTTTTAGCAACAAGACCAACAACCGGGCCCTGGTTTACCTGCCCTTGCTGAGTTACGTTAGGATACCAAACGGCAAACAGCGGATTTTTCTTTTGCGCATCAGCCATTGCCAGCGAAGCAGAATCAGCACCACCGGCTGCAGTAGTGTTTGCCGGCTTGTCACCACCCATAATAGATGTAAGACTAGCAGTATCGCTGCCATCGGCAGCAGTAGTAGCTGTAGCAACAGTTGAGGTGTCAGCTTGTGTAGCAGCTGTATCTTCTATCTTGGCGCCCGACAGGTAAGCAGCGAGGGCATCATTAGCCGGCTGCAGGAAGTTAACCAGTTCCTGGTTGCTGTAGGTTTCAAAGAATTCAAGTTTCGCCGTCGACTGGAGGTACGTACGTACACGCTCCGGGTTACGTACACCGGCCAGCTCTACTGTGATGATACTCTTATTTTCATCCAGGTTGATGTTTGGTGAGGCCACGCCAAATTTATCAATACGGGTCAGCAGCACGTTGTAAGTACGCTTAACTGCGTCGCGCGCCTCGGTATTGATCTTCGCCAGCACCTGGTCGTTGGTTGAGTTGAGCGTAATGTCTTTCTCAGAAGGCTTGGTAAACAAGTACGCCATCCTGGCGTCAGGATTAGCCGCCTTGAACGCCTCGCCAAACAGCGTAATGAAGTTAGCCTGGCTGTTAGCCTTAGCTTTGTTAGCGTCCGCTATCGCCTTATTCAGGGCCGGATCGTTGGGGTTGTTGGACATAGAACGCACCAGTTCGCCCAGGCTTACCTCCAGCGTCACGTTCATTCCTCCCTGAAGATCAAGTCCCAGGTTCATTTCCTGCTCCTTTGCCTGCTGGTAGGTGTATTTTTTCAGCAAAGGCACACTCAGTATTGTTTCCCCCTGCATGCTGTCTGTCAGCCTGTCGTAACGGGCATCAACCAGCTTTTCCAGTTCACGGCCGGTGGTGCCGGGCTGTTCAGCCTTCACTAATCGTTCTGCCTTAGCACGCGTTTTCTTCTCTACATTACGAACAATGAGCGTAAATGATAGCTGATACAGCGAGATAAGGATAAGCGCTACGGTAAAAAATTTTACCAACCCTTTCAATTGCATAGGTGTAGTTGAATTATAACTATTGAAAACTATTGAATACTTTGATTATCAGAAGTTGGCAAAAATAGGATTAAATACGAAATGACCAAGCTCGGGGCGAAGTTTACGGCATTTTTACCCAAAATTCACTCCCGGAAAATCTTTTAGCATTTTTTTAATGAATGTCTTATTTTTACCACACTTAACAATATAAGATTTAATAAATCTGTAAAAGCATGATACGAAAACTTACGCTAGTATTTTTGGCGTGTGTGGGGAGTATGACCCTATCCTTAGCTCAGCCGGTCTGCGGCTTCGACAAGATGCATAAGGAAAGGATGCAAACGCACCCCGAATACGCCGCCTCTGTAAACCAATTCAACACCGGCGTTGCTAACTGGATAGCACAGCAACAGTCCAATCCTCAAGCCCTTGTAACCACTTATAATGGCAACAAAGCCTGGGAAATACCTGTCGTAGTGCATGTAGTGCATACAGGCCAGTCGTTAGGCTCTACCGAAAATCCCAACAACACTACCATTCAAAACTTCATTGACTACCTGTCGCAGGCTTTTACAGCTTCGTATTCCGGCCATTTGCTGGAAGCGGCCGGCGGTACACGAATACCCATCGTGTTTAAACTTGCAGCCCGCAGCCCAAGCTGTGCATCTACAAACGGTATAGTAAGGGTAGACCTAAGCGGCAACAGCACATATGCGGCCGATGGTGTTGGTTCGCCCGGTATCCCCGATGCTACTTTGAAATCACTGGTTCCTGGCTGGCCGTCTACAGAATATTATAATATCTGGATCGTAACCAAAATAGATGGTGTTGCGGGTGGAGGCTCTACACCGTGGACTGCCGGTTATGCTTATTTCCCGCAGACTACCACCTTTGATGTAGACGGTACAGTAGTGCTTGCCTATTCGGCCAATGCCGGCAACTCGGTGATCACGCACGAACTCGGCCATGCTTTTAACCTGTGGCATACTTTTGAGGATGGATGCGCAGCTACAACAACCTCTCCCGGCTGCCTGGGCGACGGCGATTTCGTTTGCGATACTGAACCGATGGCACAACACTCACCGGGCCTGTGTCCGACGACAAACACGTGCACTAGTGCGCCGTTCACCAACAATACACAGAGGAATTTCATGAATTACTCTAACTGCAAAGACAGGTTTACACCGGGTCAGCGCACCAGGGTGTATAATGTTTTACAGAACCTGACGGCTATTGCCGGGCAGCCAACCACGAGGTCGTCGCTGATCTCCTCGCTGGGCGCCACCCCGCTGGGCACCTCTGTTGCCACCGCAAGCTGTAACCCATCAGGTACAGGCTCTAACTTTGGCCAGGGCCCCCGTGCTGTAACTATCACAAAGGATGCAGTTTCACCTTTAGATCCTGATACAATCTTAATGAATGCCATGTCGGGAAGTGTTAGCGATGATAACAACCTGAACTATTACAACCGTACCTGCGAACACCGCGTGGAACTGATAGGCGGCAATTCTTACAACTTCAGGGTACGTGTTGGTTTTGCCAACGAAAATGTGCGCGCCTGGATAGACTACAACAATGATGGTAGTTTCACTGGTACGGAACAGATATATGCGCCTTCCTTCGGCAATGGCTTCCGTCCTTTCAGCACGTTTATAGTGCCTACAACGGCAGTAAGCTGTATACCGTTAAGGATGCGCGTGGTTACCGCTTCAGGTTCCATTCCCGGTCCCTGCTCTAACCTCGGCAACGGCCAGGGCGAAGATTATGAAGTGATCATTCGCGGCGGTGCAGGATCCGGCGGTATTGTTCCGGGACTGGTTGATGTAAGCCTTGCTCCGGGAATAGGTAGCCCGTCGTGCGATAGTGCTGCAATAAAGCTTATTGCGACACCAGCTACAGGCACAACACCGTACTGGTTCAGCTGGTACAAGAAAAATGGCGGACCCGTTGTAGCAGGCCCCAGTGATAGCTGGGATACGCTCTGGCAGACAAAAGGGTTTTATAACCTGAGCCCGTACGATGACTGGTATTTTGTCAATAACGACACAGTATGGGTCAAAATGGCTTTCCCCGGCGTGTGCGGTGCAGATACTACAACTGACACAATTATAATAAAGCGGGTGCCTACCGTAGCTCCTTCTATTGGAATAGGGGTAACGAGCGGTTCTAATCCAACCTGTATTGATGAGGTCGTAACCTTAGGCAGGACAAGTGTTGTGAACAATGGAGGGGCTAATTACCAGTGGTACAGGAATGGCTCGCCGATTGCAGGTGCAACAGCCATTACGTATAACGTTTTAGGTGGCACAAGTGGTGATGTGTATTACTTACGAATGATTTTCCCTACTGCCGCCCAAAACCTATGCAACGGTTTCACTTCATTTGTAAACTCAAATACCATCGCTGTTACCCATACTACCAAAACTCCGACGGCTGCCATAGCGCTGACCACAGGTACCAACCCGGGTTGTGCGGGACAAGTACTAACGTTCACCGCAAGTGGTACACTACTTGGCACTGCGCCAACCTACCAGTGGTCGGTAAACGGCAATCCTGTGTCCGGTGCTACAGCAGCTACATTCAGCTCGACCTTCAACAATGGTGATGTGGTATCAGTAACTATCTCCAACCTTTCACCTTGTGCTAATGTTCCAACTGTCACTTCAGCCGGTGTAGCAATAGTACAGGCACTGAAGACGGCGGATATAACCATCGCACAAGTTTCGGGTGGAAGCCCTGCCTGCTCAGGCCACCCTGTGGTGTTCAGCGCAACGCCTACAAACTCAGGACCTCCGGCTCCGCAATTCCAATGGCTGATCAACAACAACCCGATAATCGGCGCTAACAGCCCTGTATTCAACACAACAGCGCTGGTGAACGGTGACGTGGTAAAATGTGTACTGATCTCTACAGACCCATGCGTTATCAACACGCTGGATACATCTAACGCGATACAGATGAGCGTGACACCGAGCAAGGTACCGAAGGTCACCTTCTCAATAACGAACGGTGTTAACCCGGGCTGCCTGGATTCGCTGGTGGAGTTTACTGCCATAGGCACTGATGCAGGCACTAACCCTGATTTCGAATGGCTGGTAAATGGCTTCCCGCTGAACCTGAATAACACAGTGTACAGCACCACTAACCTGCTGAACAATGACGTGGTAATAGTACGCATCGTACCGACAGACGCAGGTTGCTACCTGCCGGATACCGGATGGTCAGCTCCTCTGACTATGGTTCGCTCTCTAACACCTGAGCCGCCGATCATTTCGCTGATCAACAATATGCTGATCACCAACATCAACGGTTCATTTGTTTGGTTTGGCCCCGGCGGCAAGCTGACGGGCGGCGAGGATGGTAAATACCATCCGGGTGAACTTGGCCAGTACTATGCTGTTACCAACAACAACGGCTGCTGGTCTAAACCTTCTAACAGGCTGACCATTACACTGCTGGACGTCAACGAATTAAACACACAACCTGCCAATATCTATCCTAACCCGACAACGGGCAGACTGACCATTGACTGGGGACGCAACGTGACTATGACAGTTGGCGTTTACAGCACAGTGGGCCAGAAACTGATGGAAGAGAAAGCTACAAACGCATCCAGCAAGGTGCTCGATCTATCGTCGTTTGCCGGTGGTATGTACTTTGTAGTGATCACTGATGAGAACGGAAGATCTTCGACCACGAGGATCACATTAACCAGGTAGTAGTTGATATAACAGATAACAAAAGAGAAAGGCCGCTTTTTAGCGGCCTTTATTTTTTCTATTTTATGTTACAATTCATTTTCGTACACACGTTTTACCCGCTGGGATATGCCGGTCATAAGTTCGTAAGGTATTGTGCCTGCCCACTCCGACAGCTGGGTGATCGGTAGCTCCGGGCTAAAGACGATCACTTCATCACCCTCCTGCGCTTCAGGAATGGCTGTGATATCAACCATGCACATATCCATGCAAACAATGCCGACTATTTTCGCCGGTTTACCGTGGATCAGCACATGCGCTTTGCCGTTACCCATCGTTCTTGGATAGCCGTCAGCATAGCCTATACTAACAATTGCAATACGCATTTCATCCGTAGCCAGTGCCTTACGCCCATATCCAATAGTATCGCCTGCAGGTACCGTCTTGATCTGTGCTATGGTGGTTTTTAAAGTACTTACTTGCTTCAACTGCTTTTGCAGGGCCCTGCTGCTTTCTATGCCATAGAGTCCCAGCCCCAGCCGTACCATATCGTAATGTAATGCCGGGTGTCGTGCGATAGCTGAAGAATTGCACAAATGCCTCATTGGTTTGTAGGGCAAATGTTCCATGATCTGCTCCGACATTTGATCGAAGGCTTTAGCCTGCGCAACAGTAAAGTCATCTTCCGCCGGATCGTCGCTGGCCGCAAGATGACTAAAGATGCTGGCCACTTTTACATACGGATTAAGCTCGAGTTCTTTCACCAGTGCTTCAATATCAGGTTGCATGAACCCGAGGCGGTGCATACCTGTGTCCAATTTTATATGGACCGGGTAATGCTGTACCTGCAGTGTTTGTGCCATAGCCGTAAAGGCCCGCAACGATTGCGAACTAAAAATCTCGGGCTCGAGTTTCCAGGCTATCATCCTGTCGAATGACGTCGCGTCCGGACTCATGACCATGATGGGCATTGTAATGCCCGACTTGCGAAGACCAACACCTTCATCGGTGTAGGCAACAGCCAGGTAATCGACCCCCGAATACTGTAGCAAATTCGCTATCTCGAAGCTGCCGCTGCCATAAGAGAACGCTTTCACCATAGCCATCGTCTTGACGCCGGGTTTCAGGCGCGAGCGAAAGACGTTGAGATTATTGGTGAGCGATGATAAGTTGATAGACAAAACTGTCTGGTGCACCTTCTGTTCCAGCAGCGTAGCTATCTTTTCGAATGTGAATGCGCGGGCACCTTTCAGCAATACCGCTTCGTTATCGAAATTTATCAGGTGAAACTTCTTCAGAAAATCATCGGTAGACTTAAAGAAGACGCTACGTAGTTTCTTGTTTTTTCTAAACGACGAACGATTTTTATACAATGCCGGGCCGATACCAATGAATCGTTGTATGCTTCGACTGCCGATGTGTTGAGCTACTTCTTCATACAGATCAACATCGGCACGCGCTATCTGCAGCATGTCGGACAGAATAACGGTATGATGCTTATGCTGTTTTTGCTGCTCGAGATAGTCGAGCGCTATCAGTAACGAAGTAAGATCAGAATTGTATGTGTCGTTAATGATGGTACTGTCATTAATACCGTGGCGCAACTCAAGACGCATCGAAACTGAATGCAGGTTGAGCATTCGTTTTGCGATGACATCATTGGGTATGCCCAATAAAAGCATGACGCACCAGCAGTGTATGGCATTTTCAATAGATGCAGGGTCTGTGAACGGAATACTGATGCTGACAGTTTCGTCTTTCCATAATGCCTCGATACTGGCTTTGCTGCCGTCTTTTACTACCTGTTTCACCTGCAGGTCGGCATTCATCTTCTGCGACCAGGTAATCAGCGACAATTGTTTATTTCCCGGGCCCTTTAGCTGGTTGATGAATTGCACAACGGCCTCATTCAGCTCAGGATAATCCTTGCAATATACCAGCTGGCTTGCGTGGCGAAAGAGCATCAGCTTTTCGTTGATCTTTTGCCTGATGTTCAAAAAACCTTCGCTGTGCGCTTCTCCGATATTGGTGAAGACCCCGATATCCGGGTGAATGATGTGCTCCAGTTGCTCCATCTCTCCAGGCTGAGAAATGCCTGCTTCAAATATTGCGAGCTGATGCTGGGGTTTTAGCAGCCAGACCGAAAGCGGCACACCTATCTGTGAGTTATAACTTTTAGGACTGCGCACTGCGTTATAGCTTTCATTAAGCAATTGGTATAGCCACTCCTTTACGATTGTCTTCCCGTTGCTGCCGGTAACACCGATAACAGGAATATTAAATTGTTTGCGGCGGGCAGCCACCAGTTGCTGCAAAGCCACCAGCGTGTCTTTCACCAATATGAAATTGGCTTCCGGGAAGGCGGCGATATCCGGTTCACCACTCACCAAAAAATTGCGTATGCCTTTCTCGTACGCGTCGCGAATAAAGCTATGTCCATCGCGGCGGGCGCTCTTCATCGCAATGAATAACGCCTTGCCTGGCTGCGCTATTTTCCGCGTATCTATTACCAGTTCTTCCACCAGGGCATCGCTGCTGTGTTGCAGCCATGCACCATTGCTCCACTTCAATATGTGTACAATATCCGTTCTCTGTTCTGTCGTGATCATTTACCGAGATAAAAATTGAAATTAACGCACAACCGGCATCCGGTGTTTTAGCGTGATAAAAAATTAAGCCGCAACTTGAATGGATATTTTATATCAAAAATATAAATATCATTTTTCTTTAATCGCTGTTTTGCATTTTCAAATTAATCTCTAATTTCGCCATCGCTCTCCGGTGACGGATGAGTCTTTGAGAATAGCAAGTTACCAGCTTATTATCAATGTGAAGCTCTAGAACATAACGGCAATAAAATTGCCAATACATAATTAGCGTAACGCTATTATCCTGATCTCAAAGAACGGCCTAAATCAAAGAATCATCAGAAGGATAAAATGCTTCGCGTGCGATAAAGCGCAGGCGTAGTATCTGATGAGGGGTGCATGGCCGTACCTTGAGATCAATGCTACTCACCTGCGCCCTTTTTTTTCTTGCCTTTTCTGTCTTATTATCTGATAAATCCATTCAACGGATTTTGCATTTATCCAAAAAAAACGATGTCGGGAAACAGGACGCCTCGAACCTAAACAACAGCAAATCAACTACTTATAGTTAATCATAAAAATTGGCAACCTTATTTTTCCACAATGCTGCCAAACCCTGCAATATTCCTTAGCTTGCATATACTGCCGCCCCCGAGCCGTTTGGAGGCCAAATTTATCGGATATGAGAGATTTATCACTAACCTTTGCGGAGGCTAAAGACCTTTGCGCCAATTACCAGCACCTGGTAGGGCATACCTTGACCACCGAGCCTACTGATTTCAGCATTATCGAGTGTGTAACCATCGCGCCGGGTGATGACGTCAACAAATGGATGATTGCGCATGACTACATGGAACGCGGGCTGACGCCTGAATGCGCTGAACGTGGTCCTTATCCTTATTATGACGTTATCCTGCTGGCCCGCTACAAGTCGGACAACAGTGTTCTATATACAGACCTGCGCAGTTACCTGCAGCAAAAATCTAACCTGGACATGACGCTGGAAGCCTAGGCAGATCAGTTATTGGGGATACGAATAGAATTACTGATCAGTGATGTATCAGGATTTGTCGCCGGTTGCTGATCCTCCTCGTAAAACTCGAAAGCTCTTCTCAGGAGTTTATCAAACGTTGCGCGCTGAATAATAGCAGTGTCTTTATTGTTGTTAAGTACTGCATAGAACCTGTCGGCGTCGAAGCCTTCCCGTGTATCCGGGTCAACCACATCGAGGTTCTTGCTTCGCCTGTTAAGCGGCTTCCAAAAAATGTCTACACGTTGTTTCCAGCCATCTTTTGCTACGAGTTCTATAACGCTTCGCTTTGGTGCCTGCGCAAGTACCGTATCTATACCGGGTACGCCATTCAGGTACCCCTCCAGGTTGATGTTCTCGAAATATTTTGAGTAGGCTTCAGCACGACGCTGGTTAAGCGCTTTACCCGCAGACAGCTCAGGGGCGATCTGTACATCAAATTTACCCTGCGCATTGCTCGCAAACACAAAATTATTCAACGGGAGCTCCGGGTAAGTGATCGAAACAGATTGCAGGTTGCCTGCCGGTACGTTGAATACTGAGCGGCTGCGCCAGTCATCAAGTTTGGTACTGTATCGCGGGGTCAGGTAGCCCTCAAATCCCGGTATTTGCACCACGTAAGGTTTTGAAGCGCCTTCCATCAGCATATAGCTTCCTGAATTATCACCAACCTGCCCCCCTACGTAGAAGGTCTGCATGTGCTTGTCTTTGCCGTTGTACAACTCCACTTTGATGGCCTTAGCTGCCATATTCCTCACCACTGTGTTGTGCATATTCTCCGGCACGGGGTACATGGCTTCCTGCGTAGCCATTGTTTTCATCAGCGTAGTCAATGGTCCCTGCATTATGGGGTATTGATTGTCTACCATCCAACCCTTTTCGGTTCGTTCAAGTGTTACTGCATTGCCGGTTTTATCGGCCAGGTAAATGCGATGAATAGTTGCGGTATCCTTCACGGTGAAGGCCGCTTCATTTACACCAAACACATTTTTATCGCTGAAAAGGAAATACCACACCCCTACACCCAGCACCACCAGCAGCACGATATATACTATAGTCTTGTTCATTTTCTAGTTAGTTCTAAGCTTTCTTTTCGTAGCGGCGTTTCCTGAAAAACAGGTAAGCCGAAGCAAATATCAATACCAGCGCTATCGGCAGGCCAATGTTCAATACCTGCCATTTATTTTTCTCGTCCTTCATGCGGCCACCATCCAACAATCGAAGACGGGTGTCCTTAGAGCGGGCTTCGAGCAAACCAGCATTGTCGGTGAGGTACTCCAGGCAGTTAAGGATAAAGGCCTTGTTGGAGAACAAACTTTTTGTAAACCGCCAGTAACCCATTTCCATTGGTCCCATAGACTCGGTATAATCATTCAGCAGCATGTCGCCATCTGCGATCACGATCATCTTGCCGGCGCTGTCAGCTACCGGTTTAAACGGACGCTTCAGCGAATCGCGGAGTACCGACAGGAATTTTGGCGTGAGCTGGTTCTCGAACACAGATTTAAATTTGCCTTCCAGCAATACAGCCACAGGCTGCGATGGCTGCCTGAACATCTCCGGCCGCGGGGCATACTGCATCATAGCAAGACTGATACGCGCAGGTGCCGCTGATATACGACTGTATTTTGAAGACGTCAATAGGATGGTCTTTTTGATCTCCGGGTTGGCAATAGTATCGATACTGCTCACAAACCTGCCGAATACCTCGCCCATATTATTGACGATCGGGTGTCGTGATTCCGGCGTGAATAACGGGAAATACACCCAGGGACGCAGTTCTATCTGCGGATTATTGTTGACCATGCCTACCGTCACCGGTATCTCCAGGCACTGCATATCCTCTATCAGCGTAGGATTGATCCTTACACCGTATTTGAATAACTGGTCGTCGAGATTAAGTCCATAATCCATTGCAACGAACTCCGGCGCTGTCTTGTCGCCGGGGCGAATCTGCATGCTGTCCATAGTTGCATTCAGCGACTCGACGGCCCACAGTACCCGGCCTCCGCCCATTACATACTGGTCTATCTTATACTTATCACGGTCATCAATGGCCTGCGTTGGCTTGTTAATGATAATAGCCTTATAGATGGGAGAGATATAGAGGCTGTTCACCAGGTCAACGGTATCTATCCTGTATGTGCCCGCCAGTGTGCTCAGCAGATCGTATGTATGAATGCCAAGTGATTCGCCATGACCCATGATGTAGGCGATCTCGGGCTTGGCAGGTGCGGTCAGTTTATTGATGGCGCTGGCAAACTTGTACTCCAGCATGGACTCCGAGTAATTGAGTATCTCCAGCGCATTGAGCCCGATCTTATTATCGAGGAGACGTATCGCCATTTCCCTGTTGTTGTATTGTACCAGGGCATAAGGGAAGATCACTTTTTGCGAGCTTCCATCTTCTACATCCTTTACAGTCAGCTCTACAGGCATTATGCCTTTCGACATCAGCTGCTGGTAGATGGCGTTCTTTTCCTCTTCAGATTTATTCTCAACAGGGTCTATAAAACGGAAAACTATATTAGCCCCGGCATATTCGCGGAATGACTGCAGACGCTCCCTGGTTGCTTCAGCCAGGCGTTGAAACCCTGCGGGAAAACTTCCTTTGAGATAAACGTTGATGACTGCAACATCGTCCATGTTGCGCAACAGCTGTTTGGTAGCCGGCGACAAAGTGAAGCGCTTCTCGCGGGTAAGATCTAACCCGTAGTGAAACCGTGCGGCCAGCATATTGACAAACACAAGTATGACTGCCAGTATGACCAATCGCAGCACTGCCTGCCGTTGCTGATTCTTTCTTTTAGGTTGTGTGTTAGTTGCCATGAACAATTATCAATCTTGCGTTGCCGTATCCCATGTACGGCGATTCAGTGACAGGCGGGTAAGAGAAACAAACAATACTATAACCGACAGGAAGTAAATAACATCCCTGCTGTCTATAAGACCACGACTAATAGATGTATAGTGGAAGGACATACCGATCATACTCAGGTAATAGTCAATACCCTGCGCAAAGGAAGGCACCTTACTTAAAGCCTCGAAACCACTGTACAACAAATAACAGGCAAAAAGGCCGGTCAAAAAGCCAACGATCTGGTTATTGGTAAGCGAGGAACAAAAAATACCAATAGCCGTAAAACCGGCAGCCAGGAAGAACAAGCCGATATAAGATCCGATGATGCCACCTGTATCGATGTTGTTCTCGATCAGCGACAGGTTATCGATGGTATAGGCATAGACAATGGTAGGCAGAATAGCAAAGGCCACCAGCGCCAGCGAGGCAAAATATTTGCCCAGGATGATATCCATACTGCTAAGCGGCTTCGTCGACAACCATTCGATAGTGCCACTGCGAAATTCATCGGCAAAGGAACGCATGGTGATGGCCGGTATCAGCAGCATTAAAAACCAGGGCGCCAGTTCAAAAAACCTGTCCATGTTGGCATAGCCATATTCCAGTATGCTTGAGTCGGGGATGACCCAAAGAAACAGGCCACAGGCTACGAGGAACACAAGTACTGCTACGTAACCTACTATTGAACTGAAAAAGGAATTTATCTCTTTGATGAAAACACTGCGCATTATTTGCCGTTCTCTTTTTTTAAGGTGGGCAAATATAGCAAATAGACAGCGGTTTACCTGTCATGATAATGTGTTAAACCTTTGGGGAGAGGAACTTGTATAATGTAAATTGAAATACTGCTAATGGTCCTCCTTATTGACCTTCAGCAGCACCGCTGCGCCACAGGTAAGTGCGCACAACATAGGTGCTATTTCAACTCCTCTCGTCCAGCGAATAACAAATCCCACAGCGGCGCCTATAGCCATGTTGACCAGCAGGCGGCGTATGTGGTTGATCTTTCTTTTCTGTGATATGCTTCGCAACATATTTTTATATCCCTGCAGCGATTATTTAAAAAACTGCCTATCTAAGTTAACAATATTCTGAAATAAAATCTTCCGGCTTTTTCAGAATCAGGAAATTTGACAAAAATATTTGGTTTAAAACATAAACTAGTTTACGTTTGCACTCATAAACATAATTTCAACTATGGATAACCAAAAGCAACTCGACCTGATATCTGAAATGATCGCGACAGCCCGGCGGGAGTTTAACCATAACGGTAGCATCTACCTGCTTTGGGGATGGCTGGTTTGTATTGCTGCCATCAGTCAATACATTCTCCTGCAAATGAATAGCGAGTACAACTCTGTTCCCTGGTCGCTGATGATAGTGGGCGCAATCGGGCAAATAATTATGGCCTACCGCGACCGGAACAGGCAAACCACAAAAACCCATGTGGGGCGCATATTAGGTCGCACATGGGCGGCTTTTGGCATCTCGCTGGCCATCACCCTGTTCATGATGGCTAAACTGGAATTGAACACCTACCCTTTCGTAATGATACTGTACGCTATAGGCCTTTTTATTTCAGGCGCCGCGCTGGAAGCCAAAGCGCTTACTTACGGGGCCATAGCCTGCTGGTGCTGTGCGCTTGCAGCTTTCTTTGTCGGCTTCGAAGAGCAGTTGCTGCTTTTGGCCGCGGCCGTTATCCTGGGTTATATTATCCCGGGGTACATACTGAACGCACGTTATAAAACAAGCCAGCTAGCCGGAGGAAATGTTTAAAGAACTCGACCCGTTACTGCACTCACAGCTCAGGCTGGCCATTATATCGTTGCTTGTTTCGCTCGATGAAGCAGAATTTAAATACCTGAAGGATAAGACAGGCGCAACAGCCGGCAATCTTAGCGCGCAGCTGGAAAAACTGAAACAAGCAGGGTACCTGGAGGTAAACAAATCGTTTCGTAACAATTACCCGCTTACCACCTGCAAGATCAGCAAAAAAGGGATACAGGCTTTTGAGGCCTATGTAAATGCGCTGAAAGGATATATAGAACCTGACGAAAAACGGCAGCTGTAAAACAGCTGCCGTTTAACCTTTATCCTTAGTGGCTATTAAGCCACCATATCTTTATCTTTCTTCTCAGCGGCAAAGGTCTCCGCATCGCGCTCCAGCCGGTTCACGCCCATAATGGCATCTGGCATAGACTTGTTGAGCCTGATGATATGCAGTTTGTCGAACAGGAGGATGAACGGGTAAACCGGGTCGATCTCGTGCCAGCGCGATCCGAAGTTAGCACGTGAAGCATGCTTGTGGTGGTTGTTGTGATACCCTTCGCCCAGCATGAGCAGATCCACAGGAAACAGGTTCTCCGAAGTATTCTTCATTTCGAAGTTCTCGTAACCGTATTTATGTGCATACCAGTTAATGACAGCGCCATGCACCGGGCTCATGAACATATGGATAGGTATCAGCAGGTACATCCATGGCGAGGTAGCAAAGGTTACATAGAACCATATATAAACGCCCACCCAGAAAATACGTGAGGCCCATGAATGGCCTACCTTATCCATAAATTTCCAATCCGGAACGTTTTTCTTGTAGTTCTCTTCGATGGGCATTGATCCGTCGTAAACCGCGGCATAATAACGCCAGGTTTTCATCATCATGTCCATCAGGTTTTTCGAAAACAGGGGCGAATGCGGGTCTTTATCCGTGTCGGCATACGCGTGGTGCAGGCGGTGCATCAACGCATACGCACGGGGGCTCAGGTAAGAGCTGCCTTGCATGATCCAGGTAATGACATAGAAGAAACGCTCCCATCCCTTGCTCATCCGGAAAGCAGCGTGTGCCGCATAGCGGTGCTGGAAAAATGTCTGGAAAAACAGGGAGAAATAATGATGTCCCAGGAAAAATAAAAGAACCGCCATTCAAATAATTTAATCGATAATATCGCCCAACAGCATTGGCGCCGTTGGAACGGGTGCAAAGATACGGAAACCAAGCCTCAAAAAGCCAGCAGCCGGACGGTGATATTGGTCAGCATACAGTACTAAAGGCCCGTCGGCGTAACTCATTCAGGCCCAAAAGCCACCAGCATTTTCGTATAAGTGTTAAATCTTGGCCGCTCAGCGCTCTTTTAAATGGATAAAAGCCAGCTCAATTCAATCGCCGGCACCCAACTGACGCGGTCTTCCGCAGGATGACCTGTACCGGTTGCTAAGATGTTCTAAAGGCATCTCGAACATGGCAATAAAACGCCTTTTGCAAACGGACTTCTTGAATACGACATATATATATCCATAGCTAAATAGC
>JAJNBR010000030.1 GCA_021156265.1 Flavipsychrobacter sp. | reverse complement strand
ACACGACTATACTAAATGCCGGCCTCTTCCTCCACGACTACACGCTTTACGCCGTAGCCAATGCTGCCGAAGTAAACCTGGTAGAGCAGTTCCTGCCCGACGGCAATTTGAAAATAAATGTAGATAAATGGCCTGAGTTCCTTCGCGAACAGTTGATGCCCTGGAGCCAGGCTGTCCATGTCAACTTCTCTGAAGATATCGTTGAGCGTGTAGATCGTGCTAAACCAAGTTATCATTTGTACCTGCAGGAGCGGGAGCAGATGTTGATACTACAGCCAGCATTCTCTTATAATGGCGTGGAAATACGGCATGGTTTCTTCGGCGACTTGATACAACCGCAAGATGGTATCGTCAAGATCATTGAGCGCAACGAACCCGAAGAACAACAGTTCATCAACATGCTGGCAGGATTGCATAGCGATATCCAGTACAATAAAAAGAACTACTTCTATTACCTGCCCGCTACTTCTGTACTGGCCAATAACTGGTTCTTCCGCTTCACCGACATTATGCGCGAGTGGAATGTGGAGATGTACGGATTTGAAGGGCTGAAAAACCTGCGCATCAATACGCACAAGCCAACCACGCGAGTAAACGTAGCCAGCGGCATAGACTGGTTCGACGCATCGGTAGACATCGTGTTTGGCGAACAAGCCGTATCTATCATCGAAGTAAAAAAAGCGCTGGCGCAAAAACAAAACTTCGTAAAACTTGACGACGGCTCTATAGGCCTGCTGCCTGAAGAGTGGCTGAAAAAATATGCCCTGCTCATTAAAATGGGCGAGGCCAAAGGCAACAAGCTGCGCCTGAAAAAATTCCACTTCAGCGTGCTCGACGAGTTGCTGGCTGAAGTAGACGAAGATGAGTTACAGGCCGAGCTGGAAGAAAAGAAAGAGCGTTTAGAGAACATCATATCGAACGACTTCAGCAATATTGACCCTCCTGTAGAACTGAAGGCAGAACTTCGTCCGTACCAGCTTACCGGCTTCCAGTGGCTGGCTTTCCTGAACGAGGCGGGCTGGGGCGGCATACTGGCCGACGATATGGGTCTTGGTAAGACCGTGCAGACACTTACCTTTTTCCAGCACTATAAAAACCAGCATCCTGATGCTAAATTCATGGTAGTATGCCCCACTACCCTGATGTATAACTGGGAAAATGAGATAAAGAAGTTTACACCCGGGCTGACGCATTTCATTCATCATGGCCCTAAACGTATGGCAGGCCAACGCGCCTTTGCACCGTATGATATCATTATCACTACCTACGGCACCATGCGTAGCGATATCAAGATATTCAAAGAACTACCGTTTGACTACGTAGTGCTGGATGAATCGCAATCCATCAAGAATCCGCAATCGCAGGTAGCCAAGGCAGCGCTGTTATTAAATGCCAAAAACAGGCTGGCGCTGAGTGGTACTCCTGTTCAGAATAATACCTTCGACCTGTATGCTCAAATGAATTTTCTGAACCCCGGCATGCTGGGCAGCAGGGAATTCTTTATGAATGAATTTGCTACACCAATAGATAAATTCCAGGAAGACGAAGTAAAACAACAACTTAGGAAACTGACCTACCCGTTCATGCTGCGCCGCACCAAGGAACAGGTAGCCAAAGATCTTCCCGAAAAAACAGAAACAGTGCTCTACTGCGAAATGGGTACGGAGCAGCGCAGGATATACGAATCATACCGCCGTACTTACCAATCGCAGATACTGGGCATGATAGAAGAGAAAGGTGTAGAGCGTTCCACGTTCCATATCCTGCAGGGACTTACAAAGCTCCGGCAGATATGCGACTCGCCTGCCATCCTGAATGAGGCGGAGCGTTTCCACAACTACTCCATCAAGCTCGACGAATTAACGCGCGAGATCAACGAGAACGTAGGCAACCACAAAGCGCTTATATTCTCCCAGTTTCTTGGTATGCTGGCGCTGATACGCAAAGAGCTCGAAGAAAAGAATATTCCATATGCTTACTTCGACGGTAGTTCATCCTCAACAGAACGTGAGAATAACATACAGAAATTCCAGAACGATGAGGATTGCCGTGTATTCCTGATATCGCTGAAGGCTGGTGGTATAGGCTTGAACCTTACCGCAGCAGACTATGTATATATCGTTGACCCGTGGTGGAACCCCGCGGTAGAACAGCAGGCGATAGACCGTACACACCGTATCGGCCAGACGAAAAACATTTTCGCTTACCGTCTGATATGTAAGGAAACCATCGAAGAAAAGATGCTGATACTGCAGGAGCGTAAACGTGCGCTGGCCAGCGATCTTGTATCAGACGACAACGCCTTCCTGAAGCGCCTGACAAAAGAAGACATTGCCTACCTGTTTAGCTAACAGTAATAATACAGGACAAAAAAATACCGGGATAAACGATGAGTTTATCCCGGTACTGTTATAGGTGCATATGTCCTTGTTAGTATTCTATAACCAGTCTTGCAAAGCTGGTGGCGTCACCCGACATCAGTTTCACAACATACATTCCGGCTGGTAATTTATTAAGGTCCACCTGTGTGTACGAAGATGTTGCTGAACATGTGCCTGTAAATACGACCTGGCCGAGAGCATTCATCACCTCGTAAGTAGCGCCATTCAACCTTCCATGTTCAATGGTGAACGAACCATGATTCGGATTAGGATAGAGCCTGATCGCATTTGAGCCGTTTACATCATGCACCGATGTATTGATAGTAACTATTACAGCCTGGCTGGTAGCAGTAGCTGGTTCCGCACAGTCGCTGCTGCTGTTTACTACCACGGATACTGCATCATTATTCGCAAGATTATTAGCGCTCCATGTCTGACTAGTAGCGCCGAGGACGTCGTTGCCATTCAATTTCCATTGGTAGGTTGGCATCAGCCCTCCGTTCGTCACATTGGCAGTAAATGTCACCAGTGTCCACGGACTTACCTGGAGGCCGGGGGTGGCGCTGATGCTAACACCTGCAGGCGTCTTACCTACTGTTACAATGGTATGCGAGTTAGTGTTAGCAGTAAGCATAGAGCTGCAACCTGTTGTCGTAACCTGGCAGTGGATCACATCACCGTTATTCAGCAGCTTTGTAACATAGGTCGGGCTGGTTTCACCTATTACAGGAGAACCATTCTTCATCCATTGATACTGCGGGTTAGCGCCGCTGGTAACCAGTGCGTAAAATGCTGCCGTACCACCAATGCAAATAGTATCACCGGGGCTGGCATAGCTCACAGCACTCGGCAGTATATTAGAACCTATAACTACAACTTCTGTGTCTACCGGTGAAGTGCAGCCATTCAATGTAGCGTACAATGTATAGTTGCCTGCATGCGCTGTTGTCGTGCCCGGAACAGATGGATTTTGCTGTGTAGATGAAAAACCAAGAGGACCATTCCAGTTGTAGGTAACACCTGGTGTAGAAGAAGAACCTGACAGGTTAAGCGTTTGTCCTGCACATACAGGTGAGTTGCTGGTAATGGATGGCTTGCCAAGGCTGGCAACGGTGAGGTTAGTACCATTGTCGCGACCGGTGTATGGTACGCTGTTACCAACAATGCGTACCCTGTACCCGGTACCATTAGGCACCGAGGTTGGAACAGTACAGCTTATAATACCACCACCAGTAGCAGTTACACTGCCTATGTTGATCGGGCTGGCAAAGCTTCCACTCGCGTTAGACAGCTGAACTGTAAATACGTTGCTAGATGAAAAGAAAGAAGTATTGTTAACAGTATACGCAACGTTGAACGGTTGGCCCGGGCATATGTTAGCAGGTACGGACGAAACAGCTACAATACCCCACAGGTAGTCATACACCTGTTGAACTTCGGCATTGGTGAGTACGCGGTTGAACAGCGCTACTTCATCCATTACTCCGTCCACGGGATATGAGTGGCCCGACAAAGGGTGCATTCCAAAATACAGGTTGTTGGTGCCTGTACCTATTGAAGCAGATACATTTGTTGAAAAATAGGGTGTGATCCCGGTCACATAGTTGTTCGGGTCCATCACTACATAGTAGTGCCTTAATGTAGTACCATCGTAACTCGACACAAACAAATACCACTGGTTAGCCGTCAGATAATTACCCGCCGGCACCACCGTGCCCAAATTTGTTGTTCCATAATGCGCGTAAAACTGGTTATTAGCAGGACTGACCGCAAGACAACTCCCATCGTATGGGTTATCGGTTACCACGAGCGAATAATGGCCCGGTGTGTGATCCGGTCCTTTTGAAATGATGTAATTACCCTGGCAATGACCCGAGTAAAAACTATTGAACCTAACCAGCGCTACCACTACTAGAGCCATTGAACGCCATGCCTTTGTTAGCCACATTTCTGAAGCCCATTGTAGAGGTAAGACTATTCACGGAAGATGAGTTGTTACCATTGCCACTCACATCTGCTATAGTAGTAACCGGGCCGGGGCTTTGCGCAAAATCCCATCGGCCGATACATCCCGAAATACTGCCGGGATAATTTGTTTGAGCGAACGCACCAAAGCTTGCTACCACAAGGGTTAATAGTAAAATTTTCTTCATTTGATCTGGATGAAATATGCGCAATTTAAGATAGCCCTACCGAAAAAAAAAGGGCATCTGGTGAAGGACGCCTTTCGTTCAGTAAAACTACGTTTTGGGCCAGCGAATGCCGGTTTTCATTCATTAAACGACGAATAAAACACATACAATAAAAAAAACCGCCTGCATAGCAGGCGGTTTCACAATTAGATGTCATTTGTTGTTACAGTGCCAGGTCAGCATCAGATGCACCACCTTCGTTGCCGGCTGCAAAGCCTTCACTGTTTGGTTGTGCCTGTGCCTGGTTTTCGTTGCGCTGCGGACGCTCACGGCGTTCGCCACGATCACCACGGTTGCCACCCTCACGACGGTCGCCACCACCCCTGCG
Organism: Flavipsychrobacter sp.; assembly: GCA_021156265.1. GTDB lineage: Bacteria > Bacteroidota > Bacteroidia > Chitinophagales > Chitinophagaceae > Polluticoccus. Next base: position 15,957 of record JAJNBR010000030.1, on the reverse strand, counting down.
GTCTCCACGGTCACCGCCACGGCGTTCGCCACGGTCACCTCTATCTCCACGGTCAGAACGCTCGCGTTGTTCAGGCTCTACATAACCTTCAGGCTTTGGCATCAGCACTTTGCGGCTCAGGCGCAGTTTGCCTGTTTTCGGATCGGTACCTACCAGTTTTATTTTCACTGTATCGCCTTCTTTCAATACACCTTCCAGCGTATCGAGGCGGCTCCAGCTTACTTCAGAGATATGCAGCAAACCTTGTTTGCCCGGCATGAATTCGATGAACGCACCGAATGGCATGATGCTCTTCACGGTACCCTCGTAGGTCTCGCCTATCTCAGGTATCGCTACTATGCCTTTGATCCATTTCAGCGCTTTGTCGATATTCTCTTTGTTAGCAGCAAATATCTTCACTTCACCACGGTCATTCACTTCTTCAATATTGATAGTAGTGCCTGTTTCGCGTTGGATCTCCTGTATTACTTTACCACCCGGGCCTATGATAGCGCCAATGAACTCGCGGTCGATATTGATCTGCTCAATACGTGGTGCATGTGGTTTCAGTTCAGCACGGGCTTCAGGTATACATTTGTACATCGCATCCAGGATATGGAGACGGCCTTTATGTGCCTGGTCCAGCGCCTGCATCATGATGTCCATACTCAGGCCATCCACTTTGATATCCATCTGGATACCACAGATACCATCGCGTGTACCGGTTACTTTGAAGTCCATATCACCCAGGTGATCTTCATCGCCCAGGATATCGGTAAGAACTGCAAACTTGCCATTCTCGCCAGATATCAGGCCCATTGCCACACCACCTACGTGTTTAGGCATTGGTGCACCTGCATCCATCAGCGCCAGTGAACCGGCACATACGGTAGCCATTGATGATGAACCGTTAGACTCAAGAATATCAGAAACGATACGCACAGTGTATGGGAATGACTCGCCTGTAGGCGCCATTTGTTCCAGTGACCGTTTGGCCAGGTTACCATGCCCTACTTCGCGACGGCCGGGGCCGCGCTGCATCTTCACCTCGCCCGTAGAGAACGGAGGGAAGTTATAGTGCAATATGAATTTTGAATAGTTAGAAGTAGCAGCGCTTTCTAACAGCAGCTCATCTTCTTTGGTACCCAGTGTTACTGTGGTCAGCGATTGTGTTTCGCCGCGGGTAAACAATGCAGAACCGTGCGGAGAAGGCAGGAAGTCAACTTCCATCGTCAGTGGGCGTACATCTGCCAGTCCACGGCCGTCAAGACGGCGGCGGTCGTTCAGCATCATATCGCGCACAATTTTCTTCTCTACATCGTGGAAGTATTTAGAGATGAGTTTTTTGTCCTCGTCTTTCAATTCTTCGGTCTCACCGGCCAGCATTTCTTCGAAGTCTTTATGCACCTGGTGCATCGCATCGTGGCGCTCGTGCTTGCCAAGCGCAGCGCGTGCTATGGTAGCGTATTTTTCAGCGGCGTAGTCGTAGATACGTTTTTCCAGTTCAGGATTTACGTATGGTTTCTCGTACTCGCGTTTAGCTTTTGCACCTACTTTATCACGCAGGTCTTTCTGCATTTGTATCTGCTCGCGAATGGCTTCATGCGCCAGTTCAATAGCTTTTACTACGTCAGCTTCCTGGCATTCTTTAGCTTCACCTTCCACCATCATGATGTTCTTTTCAGTAGCACCGATGATGAAGTTCATATCAGCAGTATCCAGCTGGCTGCGCGTAGGGTTAATTACGAACTCGCCGTTGATGCGTGCGATACGTACTTCAGAGATGATCTCCTGGATGGGCACGTCAGAAACGGCCAAAGCTGCCGATGCAGCCAGGCAAGCCAGCGCATCAGGCATCACTTCCATGTCAGAAGAGATGAGGGTGATGATCACCTGCACATCGCAGAAATAATCATCAGGGAACAGAGGGCGCAATGCGCGGTCAATCAGACGAGATATAAGCACTTCATAGTCGCTGAGGCGGCCTTCACGTTTGAAGAACGAGCCTGGGATGCGACCTGCAGAAGCAAATTTTTCCTGGTAGTCTACTGTCAGCGGGAAGAATGATTGCCCGGGTTTAGGTTCGGCGTTGGCAACAACGGTTGCCAGCAGCATACAGTTACCCATACGCACCAGAACCGAACCATCGGCCTGGCGTGCAAGTCTTCCTGTTTCTATGCTGATCTCACGCCCGTCTTTCATTTTGAAAGAAACGGAAACGGGATTAGGAATCATACGATAAATTTAGATATGTTCAAGAAAAACTATTCCCAACCGTTATCAGTTGGGAATAGCTATTGAGTTGCAGCTTATTTACGGATACCAAGCTTTTCGATCAGCGCACGATACGAAGCAAGGTTCGTGCGAGTCAGGTATTGCAGCAGGCGTTTGCGACGACCTACCATTTGCATGAGTCCGCGTTGGCTGGAGAAATCTTTTTTATTAGTCTTCAGGTGATTCGAGATGTGGTTGATACGCTCAGTGAGCATAGCTACCTGGCCTTCGATAGAACCCGAATTGGTTTCGTTTTCACCGTAAGTTTTAAAAATGTTTGTCTTTTTTTCAGCAGTTAAATGAGACATTTGGCATCAAATTTTTTATAACGACACTTTTTCAGGTTGCAAAGATAGGGAAAACTGTCGGATTAATTAATATTTTTTTGGTGATTGACATTGTCACATTAACAAAACCAACATGCGACATTTCGACCACCATTTATATTCAAACCCTATTTTTGCCCAAAGTTCCATTAATATTCTCACGATGACGCTTGCCGCCCAGATAAAATGCGCTACTGAAGATGCCCTGAAGCATCTTTTCCCGGATACGGATATCAATCCTGCTTCTATAACTATCAACCTGACCAAACCGGAGTTCAATGGAGATTATACGATAGTATTATTCCCCTTCGTAAAGCAGCTGCGCCAAAAACCGGATGTTCTGGGCAAAATGATTGGCGATTACCTCGTGGAAAAATGCAGCCTGTTCACCGGCTACGACATAGTTAGTGGTTTTTTGAATATGACCATCAAGGATGGTGTTTGGCTATCCTTTCTGCAGAATCATTTCAACGATGTGCATTACGGCGAAAAGTCCGGGCATGACCGCCGGGTAATGGTGGAATATTCTTCTCCAAACACCAACAAACCGCTGCACTTCGGCCACCTCAGGAACATTTTCCTGGGTTATGCAGTAGGTAATATACTACACGCCGTAGGCGAGCAGGTGGTAAAAGCCAACCTGATCAACGACCGCGGTATCCATATCTGTAAGTCGATGATAGCCTGGCAGCGTTATGCTAATGGTGACACCCCCGAACGCACAGGCATGAAAGGCGACCACCTGGTAGGTGATTATTATGTAAAATTCAACGACGCCTATAAAGCGGAGATAGCCGAACTGGTTGCCAAAGGCATGGACGAAGCCGCTGCTGAAAAGGAAGCGCCGATCATGAAAGAAGCGCAGGAAATGTTACGACAGTGGGAAGCTGGCGATAAAGAGGTACGCAGCCTATGGGAAATGATGAATGGCTGGGTGTATAAAGGCTTTGAAGTGAGCTATAAAAACCTGGGTGTAGACTTCGAGAAAATGTACTACGAAAGCGATACCTACTTACTGGGTAAAGCTATTGTAGAAGAAGGCTTGCAGAAAGGTGTACTCTATAAAAAAGAGGATGGTTCTGTTTGGGTAGACCTTACTGAAGAAGGTCTTGATCATAAATTACTACTGCGCGGTGATGGTACATCTGTGTATATCACGCAAGACTTAGGCACCGCCAAACTGAAGTTCAACGATTTCAAACTTGACCAGTCAGTATACGTAATTGCTGACGAGCAGAACTACCATATGCAGGTGCTAAAGGCCATATTGAAGAAACTGGGCGAACCTTGCGCTGATGGCATTTACCACTTGTCGTATGGCATGGTGGAGCTGCCTACAGGCCGAATGAAAAGCCGTGAGGGCACCGTGGTGGACGCCGACGATATGATGGAGGAAATGATCAACCTTTCGCGCGAACAAACGGAAGCAGCCGGCAAGACAGAAGGTTTTTCACAGGAAGAACTGACCAAACTATACAACACCATAGGTATGGGCGCACTGAAGTTTTACCTGCTGCGCGTTGACCCTAAAAAGAAAATGATCTTCGATCCGAAAGAGTCGATAGACCTGCATGGATTTACCGCTACATTCATTCAATACGCACACGCTCGTATCTGCTCTATACTGAGAAAAGAAGGCGTACCACTATTACCTGACAGCACCAAATTCCAGTCGCTGCACCTGGCAGATGAAATACTGCCTGCTGAAAAGAAACTGGTAGTAATGCTGGAGCAATATCCGGTGATAGTAGAAAACGCAGCAGCCGAATTTAATCCATCGGAATTATGCAATTATGCGTTCCAACTGGCGCAGCAATTCAATTCATTCTACGCCGAACATAGTATTGCCCATGCTGAGAATGAGGAGAAAAAGCAACTGCGCCTTATGCTGATCATCATGACCGCGCAGGTGCTGAGACACTCTATGAATTTGCTGGGTATCAGGCTGCCTGAAAAGATGTAAGGATCAGTTACTCCGCAACTGCACCTGTGCTTTCTGCGCTTTAACAGCGGGATACCATGCTGCCAGTAAACCTACGAACAGTATGGTGCCCAGTATCAGCAGGAAGTCTGTCCATTGCATGGATACAGGATATGCTTCGATGATAAAATTGCCCTGCATTTTTATCCAGTGAAAATGCTGCTGACCGAAGCTGATAAGAGCGCCCACTAACAACCCGATCGCTCCCCCTGTTAGTGCCCAAAGCAGGCCTTCAGCGAGGAAGATGTTGCGTATGGTTGAAGGCTCTGCGCCCATGGCTTTGAGTATCGCCATGTCTTTCTGCTTCTCCAGCACCAGCATGGTGAGCGCACCCACCATGTTGAACGATGCGATGAGCAACACAAGCACGAGAATGGCAAATACAGCCCATTTCTCACTTTTCATCACCATATACAAAGTCTTGTTCTGCTCAAAGCGGGTAGCAACGGTATAACCGCTGCCCAACTGCTCCGACAGCTCGCGCTTTACTCTGTCGGCGTTTGTATTACTTGCCAGCTTCAGCTCTACCGATGAATATTGCCCTTCGGTTTGCATCAGTTCTTGCACCAGTGGCAAAGGCGCCAATATATACTTGCTGTCAAATTCATCCTGCACCTGGAAGACGCCATCGGGTTTTAACTGTAATGTTTGAAATGCAGACATCGGGTTGAGTGCAAGGTTAGATGACTTTGCATTGGGATAGTGCAGTACCAGCGAACTGAATGCATTGGTGATATCCAGGCCCATTTCGTTGGCCAGTTGCAGGCCGAGCAAGGCCGTAGGGGCCGGGCTTATGGCAACCGAATCCGTGCCTTCTATAACGTAGGGTTTTACCTCGTTTACTTTGAGATACTGCTCGTCAATGCCTTTAAGGATGGCAACCTTGGTCTCATCGTTCCCGGTGAGGAGCACATTGTCTTCAAGCACCATCGTAATGCCCGCCAGGCCTTCTACTTTTTGTACAGCGGCTACTTGTTTTGGATCCAGGGCAAAAAATTTCCCTTTAGCTGCAGTGATCTTTATCTGGGGATAGAATGCCTTATACAAGTCGCTGACAAGATCGGTAAACCCGTTCAATACCGAGAACAGGATGATCATGGCCGCGGCAGACACGGCGATCGCCGTCATGCTGATACGTGAAAGAATAGGTACGATATTGGCGGTACGTTTGCCGCGCAGGTACCTAAGCGCCAGTTGCCGGGTGAGAATGGAATTCATGCTTATTCTTCCGCAGGCTTGTTATCACCAGGTTTCGGTTCCTCTTTTATCTTTTTGAACAGCTCTTCCATCTTAAATACATAGTCGAGCGTATCGTCGGTAAAGAACATCAGTTCGGGCACACGACGCAGCTGGTTTTTGATGCGTTGGCCCAGTATTTTGCGGAATTCCCAGCCTTTTTCTTTTATCTCGTGCATCATCTTGGCCGTATCCTTCACCTGGAACAGGCTTAGATATATGCGCGCCTCCAGCAGGTCCGGGGTCACCATTACCTTGGAAATGGAGATCATTCCGCCGTCCTTAATATTAAATCCTTCCCGCTGGAAAATATCACTCAACTCCTCCATTATCAGCTTGCCAACCTGTTTTTGCCGTTTACTTTCTTCCATATGCAACCTTTTTACGCTGGTAAAGGTAACGGAAAGCGCATTATTGTCATATTCGTGTGAAATCTTATCTCCAATTCGCTACTATTGATTAAATTCGTAGCTGCAAATCCTCAATTGTTTAATGAAAAAGATCTATCTGCTGTTAGGTGCTGCAGGCATTATCAGTCTTAATGCTTGCACGGAAAAGGGACCGGCTATCGACTTTGGTACCACCCCCGTTGCAAAAGACACGACATACATGGCCAAGGTAGAGCTGGCTGACAAGAAAGTGGTACTGATCGAAGAGCTTACCGGCGCTTCGTGCGTGCCCTGCGTGCCTGCACGTGAGCAACTGGCAGCCATAGCAGCCCAGCATCCCGACCAGCTGGCAGTAATGGAAATGCACATCTTCTCGCATAACCTTTCCGAACCTGTGCATGGCTATAACAAGTACGACCTGAGAACGGAAGACGCAACGGAAATACAGAAAGAATATTATGCAGACTTTATCGGCATACCCACGGCAGGTATCGACCGTGTTCCTGTTAATAATGTCAATGCACTAACGAGTCCGTCCTGGGCCGGGGCCATTGACAAACAGCTGCAGAAAACACCGCCGGTGAATGTTAAGATCAAAAGCAATTTCGACGAGTCTGCCCGCAATGCGGTGATAACAGTAACGGTAAGCTATACCCAGGCTGTTGCCAAAAAGCAATTCCTGTCGGTAGCTATCCTGGAGAAAGATATCGTAGACGCGCAGAAAACACCGACCGGCACCGAAAAGGAGTACACGTTTAAGCACACCTTCCGCGATATGGTCACAGGTCTGAAGGGAGATGAATTCCTGAAAGACCAGCCAACGAAAGATGCAGGCCGCGTGTATGAGCGTACGATCATCTACCCTGTAGATGCTAACTGGAAACCTGAAAAATGCATGGTAGTGGCTTACGTTCACGATGGCGATGGTGCAGACAAAGAAGTACTGCAGGCAGCAGAAACCGAGCTAAACGGTCAATAAAATACCAGGCACATTAAAACTTTCGAGTAATTTTAAGTCCTGCACTTGCAGGACTTTATATTTTGCAGCAACGCAGAACATACAAGCGGACCATCCCGGGCATCATGGCATTATGCATGGTGTTTATTGTTTTGTTTTGTTCCACCGGGGGACTTATTGCCTGGAATATAGTGCGCAAAATATCATACGAGCATGTGCGCAGCCACAGGAACGAGCTGAAGTTCCGGGACACCATCGTTGTCTCGCCCCAAACAATAAAAGGCAATGCCGAACTCTCGTGGATAGAGCATGACGAGATCCGTTACCACGGGCAGATGTACGACATTAAAAAGCAAATAACGCTGACAGATGGCAGCATCATGCTGGTAGGCCATTACGACGATTGGGATAACCAACTATTCACATCACTGGAGACACTACTTGGATCTGACCCGGGACAACATCCGCCAAAAGAAAGGCGGGCGTTCTTTTGGCTGCCGGATGCAGTGATGCCACATGACCAACCATTTTCCATAGAGTACCGGGATTTCATTGTAAGACACTTCTCTAAGTACGACCAACTCTTTCAACCCAAATACCGGCCGGATGTTCCGTGCCCGCCTCCGGATGTTGTATAAATGATCCTTTCGCGATACCCCGCGACCCTTTTATTGTTTCTAAATACACAACACTCAAATGAAAAATCTATTTACACTAATAGGTGTGATGGGTCTTTGCGCAGCTGCCCACGCGCAAACAGACAGCATACATGCTATACAGATGAACCAGGTGGTCATATCTGCAAATAAGTTCAACGAGAACAAAAAGAATATTGCCCAACCCCTTCAACTCATCACAAAGCAGGAAACGGAATGGGTAATGCCTCAAACCACTGCCAACCTATTGGAACAAACGGGAAACATATTCGTTCAGCGCAGCCAGATGGGCGGCGGTAGTGCGGTAATACGTGGCTTTGAAGCCAGCAGGGTACTGATGGTGGTGGACGGTGTGCGTATGAATAATGCCATCTACCGGGCGGGCCACCTGCAGAATGTCATCACCGTCGATAACAACCTGTTGCAAAGCACCGAGATCCTTTATGGCCCGGCGTCTACGCTGTACGGCAGCGATGCCCTCGGCGGTGTCATCGTGTTCAACACGAAAAACCCGGTGATATCCGGCAACAGTAAAACGCTGGTGAGTGGTAATGCGATGACCCGTTACAGCACTGCTAACCACGAAAAGACAGGACATGTTGACCTGAACCTCGGATTTAAAAAGATCGCTTTCCTAACCTCAGTTACCTACAGCGATTTTGATGACCTGAGGCAGGGCACATTCCGCAACCCGTTCTACGGTGGTCTTGGCTTGCGCGATAGTTTTGTTACTACTATTGATGGCGTCGATCATATTGTTGCGAACGACGATAACAATATCCAAAAGTTTAGCGGCTACAACCAGGTGGATGTGATGGAGAAGATATTGTTCCGCCCCAGCCGTCGCGTGTCGCACACGCTCAACCTGCAATATTCCAACAGCTCCGACATTCCACGTTACGACAGGCTGACCGACATGCGCAATGGCAGGCTGCGTTATGCCGAATGGTACTACGGTCCGCAGCTCAGGATGATGGGCGCTTACCAGTTTCACGCACAAGAGCAGCTTGGATTCTTTGATGAGATCAAAGCCGGTGCTAACTACCAGCGTATACAGGAGAGCCGCTACCAGCGTTCTTTTAAATCAAAAGAGCTGCAGGCGCGTATCGAAGACCTGGATGTGATCGGTTATAATGCCGACTTCCGTAAGGAAATGAGCAAGCATGAACTGACACTGGGTACAGATGGGCAATACAATAAAGTAAAGTCGACTGCTCATATCAACGACGTTAAAACAAATGAAAGCACACCGCTCGATACGCGCTACCCCGATGGCGGCAGCAATATGTTCTATACAGCTATATACGGTCAGCACATCTACAAGATCATCTCCGACAAGCTGGTGCTGAACGATGGCATGCGCCTGAACTATACCAACCTGGAGAGCAGGTTCGAAGACAAAACTTTCTTCCCCTTCCCCTTCAGCAGTGCAGAGCAAAGCAACCTGGCATGGAGCGGCAACCTGGGCCTGGTATATATGCCTGCGGAAAGATGGCGCTTCACCGCTAATGGATCTACAGGCTTCCGCGCACCAAACGTAGACGACATAGTAAAAGTGTTCGAGTCTGCAGGCGGTACTAACCTCATTGTACCTAATCCCGATCTGAAACCGGAATACACTTATAACGCTGATCTCGGTGTTAGCTATGTTGTTGACAATACACTGAAACTGGAAGCCAGCGGCTTTTATACCTGGTTCCGCAACGCCATTGTTACAGATAACTTCACGCTCAATGGCCAGGACAGCGTAACGTACGACGGCGAGACGACCGCAGTGTTTGCCAGCCAGAATAAGGCCCGTGCCTATCTCTACGGTTTTAACGCAGCCATTACAGCCAACCTGGTGCCGCGCGTTACTTTGTACAGCACCATCAACTTTACTTATGGGAGGTATTTCGATGCTGCTGACACGCAAACCCCGCTCGACCATATACCACCGGTGTTTGGTAAAACAAGTATCATCTATCGCGAGAAGAAGTTCACGGGTGAAGTATTTGCCCTGTACAACGGAATGAAGCGACTGAAAGATTACAGCGCTTCAGGAGAGGACAATCTTACTTATGCTACACCAATGGGCATGCCCGGCTGGTACACGCTCAACCTGCGTGCAGGCTACAAAATACACCGTCGCGTAAGCGCCGAGGTAGCCCTGGAAAATATCCTGGATTATAACTACCGCCAGTTCGCATCCGGCATCAGCGCACCGGGCCGCAATTTAGTGGTCACCCTGCGGGGAAGCTTTTAATTAAAATTCTATATGAACGAAAAAGGCCGGGCGATCCGGCCTTTTTTTATGCGTCGGTCGCTGAGCTTGAAATAAGCCCCGTAACTTTGTACTTTAGGGATATGCTGTACGCGATAGTGGATATTGAAACAACGGGGAGTTATGCTTCGGGTAACGGCATTACGGAGATAGCCATTGCCGTACACGACGGTGAAAAGGTCATCAACTTTTACGAAACGCTGGTCAACCCGCACCAGTCAATACCTTACTTTATACAGTCACTTACGGGCATCACCAACGACATGGTGCAGAACGCACCGTCATTCCATGAAGTAGCGGGGCAGGTACACGACCTGCTGCAGGATAAGGTATTTGTAGCCCATAACGTCAACTTCGATTATTCGTTCGTCAAGCACCATTTGCAGGACGCAGGGTATAAGCTGGAAGAAAAAAAGCTGTGCACCGTTCGCCTGTCGAGGAAGATACTGCCCGGGAAAAAGAGTTATAGCCTCGGTAAGCTATGCCGCGAATTAGGTATTGGAATGACAAACCACCACCGCGCCGGGGGTGATACCATCGCCACCGCCAACCTGTTCACCATGCTGGTAGCCAACGACGCTGCCGGCGTAATACCGCAAATGCTGAAAGGCCGCAATCGCGAGCAATACCTGCCGCCACACCTGCCGGTGGAGCAGCTGGACAACTTGCCACGCGGCGCGGGCGTTTATTATTTCTACAATGAAGTAGGCAAGCCTATTTATGTGGGCAAGGCCAACAACATATTCAAGCGTGTAAAAAGTCACTTTTCCAACAACAAAGCCGGCAAGCAAAAACAGGATTTCCTGCGCGAGATACACCGCATCAGTTATAAAGAATGCGCTACCGAACTGATGGCGCATATACTGGAAAGCACGGAGATACGCAGGCTATGGCCGAGGTACAACCGCAGCCAGCGTGGCTACCTGCCGCAGTTTGGCCTGTTCGTATACGAAGACCGCTCTGGCTTCAAGCGTTTTGCTATCGAGAAGAACAAACAGTATTACAAACCGCTGTACACTTTCAATACCCTCATCGAGGGACACAACTGGCTGCGCGAGCTGATAGCTGAATTTGATCTTTGCCCGCGCCTGTGCAACCTGGCCAAGGTGGCCGACTGCGGCAACGGCGATATAAGCGCTAATACCAAATGGGACTGCGAGGTGCACAATGACCCGGCTCATTACAACAGGAACGCCGACGAAGCCATGGCATGGATAGCTAAACACCTGCCCAGCTTTGCCTTTATTGACAAAGGCATTGATGACGACGAGCAAAGCTGCATACTGGTGAAGAAAGGCAACTTCTACGGCATGGGCTATATCAACACCGGCCTGCAACTAAACGATATTGAATTGTTACAGGAAAAACTCGAGCCATACCAGGACAATGACTATATCCGCAACCTGATATTGAAACACGCAGCTGCCTACCCCGAAAAATGTTACACCTTCGGCTAATTTTTTTTAGCTATCTAATGACACTCTGATTACTTGCCGCATTAGCACTTTCTGAGCAATTGAGTATTTTTGTTCCGGACAAAGCTTTTAAGATGAAATTGGTCGCCTGGTTGGCTTTCTTTATAATGCCTTTTTGCGCGGTTGCGCAAAGCCTGACTGCTGGTATACAAGGAGGTGTATTGTATAACACCGCTCCCAAACCAGCCACTGCAACCGCCGTAAAATCTTATGGTTCGGTACGCCTGTACAAACCTCTGAATGATGTTGAACTGGGATTTTGCCTCGACATCGGTTCGCTCGATGCCAATACAACCGTGCAATTCATCGATTCGTTCACAAAAAAACTGGAAGTCATTGCGTATACGGAACAATACGCGCGCACTTTTATCATGCCCAACCTCTCCGTCAATTCACGCACGCCGCTGAAATTCGGCAGCTGGTATTTTGGAGGAAATATCGGCTATATGATCGGCCGGACAACGTTTATGGAAACGCATGACCTGTATACGGTTGTTAAACGAAACGAAACAACTTCCGGTGCGTCTGTCGGTGTTCACACTGGGCTGAGTATAAATGCCGGCAGCAGGCTGGGCTTTAATATCGAAGCCGCGGGCCGCTTTGCCAGCATTGGCAGAAACCGGCCGAAGATCTTTTACTTCCCCTTATCGGCCGGATTGCAATATGCATTCTGAGCACTAAGCCGACAACACGTGTATCATCTCAACCATATCCGCACGCAGGGTATTGTTGGTTTTTATCGCCTGTGTAAACGGAGTGAACACCACTTCATCGTTTACGATGCCCAGCATGCATTGTGTGCGGTCGTCGCGCAGGGCGAGCACTGCTGCATAGCCCAAACGGCTGGCCAGTACACGATCGGCATAGCTGGGTGAGCCTCCACGTTGTATATGTCCTAAGATAGTACTACGCACATCCATATGCGGAAAGCGTTCCGTTATCCGTTTGTATATCTCCTGCGATCCGCCGAAGTCATCGCCCTCGGCTACAACCAGTATGTGAACCGTTTTCTTTCTACGCTCATCATAGTCTATCCTTTCCAGCACAGCCTCGATATCCGTCACTGTCTCGGGCAGCAATATATCCTCGGCGCCACAAGCAATACCACTATTCAGTGCGATGTAACCAGCATCCCGTCCCATTACTTCTACCAGAAACAGGCGGTCGTGCGCCTCGGCGGTGTCTCTTATCTTATCAATAGCCTCCACAGCGGTGTTCACCGCGGTATCAAAACCAATAGTGTAATCCGTACCTGCAAGATCTTTATCAATAGTACCGGGCAATCCCACCGCCGGTATCGTAAACTTCTCAAAAAACTTTACCGCACCCCGGAATGTACCATCACCGCCTATCAGCACCAACGCCTCAATACCATGTTTTGTCAACTGGTCGTATGCTTTCTGCATACCCTCGTCGGTCATAAACTCTTTACTCCGCGCGCTTTTCAGGATGGTGCCACCACGCTGTATGATGTTGGCAACATCAGTGGTAGCCATCTTGTAAATATCTCCTTCTATCATTCCCTGGTAGCCCCGGCGAATACCGTACACATCTATTCCGTTGTAAATGGCAGTACGCACAACGGCGCGTACTGCAGCGTTCATTCCCGGGCTATCGCCACCCGATGTCATGATCCCGATCTTACGAATGGTATTGTTCATAGCTGAAAATTACCGATTAACAAATTCCCTGCCAGCACAAAAAAAAGACGGGCCACACTACTGGGCCCGCCTTGCCTGTGAGTAAACATAGGTAATACCTCACGGCCTTAAATGAAGCGTCTTTATTCGGCTACAGAAGCACTTGCTTTTGCGTCTGTCTTCATTACAGCATCTTGTTCAAAAAACGTCACCTTGCCGGTGGCCACATCGTACATAGCGGGCACTATACCCACCCTGCCGTCATTTACTAAGTTACGAATGATATCGCTTTTTTCAACTATCTGGTGGGCACTTTCTATCGCATTTATCCTGGCCACCTCATTCACGAAGTGCTGATTATCCCCGTTCCTGTCCGATTTCACTGTGTTTTCTTTCTCTACGGCAGGCTTTATCTTCTCCAGCAGGTTAGTGATATGGCCCAGTTTCACATCGTCGCAGGCACCTTTTACAGCACCGCAGTTGGTATGTCCCAGCACTACGATCAGCCTGGAGCCCACTACAGCAGCAGCATACTCAAGGCTGCCCAGGGTGTTCTCAGAAATAATGTTGCCCGCTATACGAATGCTGAAGATATCACCCAGCCCCAGGTCGAATATCAGCTCGGCTGACGTGCGCGAGTCCATGCAGCTCAATATGGCTGCGTATGGCCACTGCCCGTCTTTGGTGTCGTTCATCTGCTCCAGCAGGTCGCGGTTCATCTTCAGGTTGTTGACAAAGCGGAAGTTGCCCGCTTTCAGGGTCGTTAGCGCTCCTGCAGGAGTTACGTCCGGCGGTAATATCTTATGCTCGTGTTGTCTTTCCATTTGTTTTTCGTTTTACTAGTAATTAGAGATCGTTTTGTTCTGTAAGTTGTTTGATTAGGTTTTGATAGCTGCCCGATGTACGTTTAGGCACTTCGCCCGACTCTACAAAGTTGGACACGAGTTGCTTTTCCGAGTTCGCCGAAGACACTTTATAAGTATCCTTAAATCCGACCAGCGACATCTTGATATTCTTCGTTGGCGCCTGGTTTTCGTAGAAATCACGTATCAGGTCCAGCACGTCAAAATCGATGTATTCCGCATTGGTAGCATCTATGATCACGCTGCTGTCCTTTGGTAAATTTTCCAGCGTTTGTTTGATGCTGGCCTTGTTCAGGAACGACACTTCCTGCGCCAGGTTCAATTTGATCAGCTCACCCGTGGTGAAGCTGCTGCGCTGGAAATAATACGCGATGCGCATATTTTGGCGCAGTATGTAGAAGATGCTGATACACATCCCTATCGCTACACCTTTCAGCAGGTCAAGCGATACTACGGCAAGAGCAGTCACCACAAAAGGAACGAACTGCGTTATGCCGCCTTCCTTCCACATGTGTTTGAACACGGCAGGGTTACACAACCTGTAACCGGTAAAGATCAGTATCGCCGCAAGGGCCGATTTCGGTATCAGGTTAAGAACGAACGGTATCGTTGCCACACAGATCAGCAGCAGGGTACCGTGCACCATGGTAGCTAACTTGGTGCGTGCTCCCGCATTAATATTTGCGGATGAACGCACGATAACAGATGTAACAGGCAAACCGCCCAGCAGACCGCTCACCATATTACCGATACCTTGTGCTTTCAATTCACGGTTAGTAGGTGTAAACCTTTTTAGCGGGTCGAGCTTATCCGTAGCTTCTATACACAGCAACGTTTCTATTGAAGCAACAACGGCGATAATGGCGCCTGTCTGCCATACCTTAGGATTGGTGAATCCTGAAAAGTCAGGCATATGAAACTGGCCTATGAATTCATTGAAATTGCTTGCAATAGGTAAGTTCACCAGGTGCGTCTGGTCGAGCGCCATTGCCGAACCGTTCATTTTCAACAGCTCATTGATAACAACGCCGATGACCACTACCAACAGCCCGCTGGGCACAAGCTTCAGCTTGTGAAACGGTTTGGTGGTCCACAATACCAGGATAGCCAGCCCCACAAACGCGATAATGGCCGCCCCTGGCTGGATATGGTCGAAAGCACCGGTAATGTCGCTCCAGTGAAAGCCGTCTTCAGCATCGGCCATGTTAGCATTACCGGCCGGCTCATAACCTACCGCCTCCGGTATTTGTTTCAAAATAATGGTCAGGCCGATACCGGCCAGCATACCTTCGATAACGCTGTTGGGAAAATAGTTGGCTATAGAACCCGCCTTCAGGAAGCCCAGCACTAACTGAACCGCCCCGGCAACCATCACCGCGCATAGAAATATATCGAAAGCGCCGAGGTCATTGATAGCCACCAGTACGATGGCCGTAAGACCCGCAGCGGGGCCCACTACGCTCAGGGCAGAACCGCTGAGTGCGCCAATAACAAGACCGCCCACAATACCGGAAACAATACCTGCAAACAGTGGCGCTCCCGATGCCTGCGCAATACCAAGACACAGGGGCAGGGCAATAAGAAATACGATAAGACCCGCAAGCAAGTCTTTTTTATAACTTGAGAAAAATGACAATTTTTGATTCATATAAAGACTTATTCAAAATGGTTAAGGCATAGGCATAGCTGCCATGCATACGTTCGTCCCTTAGGACAAGGCTAAAAAAGCGTTATATGAAATTGGGCGGGGGTGTGAAAATATCTGGCACAAAATGCCTGGGCAAGTTCGCTGACCCGTGAATGGCCAACTGCGCGATAGACGTGAAACGCATGGCTAAAGCCTGCATCTCGTTTTTAATAAAGAGTTTTACTTCTGGTTCTTTCTTGACCTTACCGCCGGGAGAGGTATCGTCCACC
>JAJNBR010000255.1 GCA_021156265.1 Flavipsychrobacter sp. | reverse complement strand
CTTTAATTCATAATATCTCTAAAATTTTGTATTTTTGCTATTTATTAATGCCGTTTTAATGATGTTTGATGTTATGGCCACGCAGGAGCTCGTAACAACGAAGGAAAACAAGCAAAAAGGAAGAGGATCCGCAAAGGATTGCCTCAGGGGGGTGTACCAACACCAGAAATACTTAAAAATTGGACAACCGGACAACAGCGAGGCCGCAGCTGCGATTGAGAAACGTAAAAAAAAGGGAACATTCCGTAACAAATTTGGCCTCAAACGCAGTCCTGGCAAGCATTTCATGATTTGCGGCTTACATTTTCCCAATTCCCTTAGTTTTGTACCCTCATTTAAGCCTACAAATAAAAATTATCTCGCATATCATGCAGGCAACACTCGAGCAAGCCGTAAAGCTGGGCCTTCGCGAAGAAGAATTCGAACAGATCAAGCAAATACTGGGTCGCACCCCGAACTTTAATGAAGTAGCCATGTACTCCGTAATGTGGAGCGAGCACTGTAGCTACAAGAACTCTATTACATGGCTCAAGACCCTTCCCCGCGATGGCGAACGCCTGCTGGTAAAAGCTGGTGAAGAGAATGCCGGGCTTGTGGATATAGGCGATGGCTGGGGCTGCGTGTTCAAGATCGAGTCGCACAACCACCCTTCGGCTATTGAACCGTTCCAGGGAGCTGCAACCGGTGTTGGCGGTATCCACAGGGATATCTTCACGATGGGCGCCCGTCCTATAGCATCGCTCAACTCGCTGCGCTTTGGTAAACTGGATAACCCCAAAACCAAATGGCTGCTGAAAGGCGTGGTAAAGGGCATCAGCCACTATGGTAACTGCTTCGGTGTGCCCACAGTAGCTGGTGAGATCTATTTTGAAAACTGCTACCAGACCAACCCGTTGGTGAATGCCATGAGTGTAGGTGTGGTGAAAGTGGGACAAACCGTTTCAGCTACCTCGCACGGCGAGGGTAATCCTGTTTTCATCGTAGGTGCTTCTACAGGTAAAGACGGTATCGGCGGTGCATCATTTGCCTCCGCAGATATTAGTGAAGACAGCGCGGAACAACTACCTTCAGTACAGGTGGGCGATCCGTTCGAAGAAAAGAAACTGCTGGAGGCCTGCCTGGAAATGATCCCGACAGGTGCTTTGATTGGCATGCAGGATATGGGTGCGGCAGGTATTACTTGCTCTACCAGCGAGATGAGTGCAAAAGGTGAGCATGGTATGATCATCCACCTGGATAAGGTACCTACCCGCCAGCACAACATGAAAGCATGGGAAATGCTGCTGAGCGAAAGCCAGGAGCGCATGCTGATAGTGGTGAAGAAAGGTCGCGAAGCTGAAGTACAGCGCATATTCGACAAATGGGATATCCACTGCGTTCAAATAGGTGAAGTAACTACCGACAAGAACCTGAAATATTACATGAATGGCGAGTTGATAGCGGATGTACCTGCCGAAAGCCTGGTGCTGGGTGGCGGTGCTCCTATCTACGAGCGTGAATACACTGAGCCGAAATACTTCGCGGAGATAAAGAAATTCAACGCAAGCTCCGTTCCTGTTCCTTCTGATATGATCGATGCGGCTTTCCAGCTCATCAAACTACCAACCATCGCATCTAAACGATGGATATACGATCAATACGATTCGATGGTAGGTACAGGTAATACCAATACCAACGAACCGAGTGATGCTGCTGTAGTTCGTGTACACGGTACGGAAAAAGCACTGGCTGCCACAACAGACTGTAACAGCCGTTACGTATTTGCTGATCCTTATATTGGCGGTATGATAGCCGTGAGTGAAGCTGCGCGTAACATCGTATGCAGCGGTGGCTTGCCGGTAGCTATTACTAACTGTCTGAACTTTGGTAACCCGTACAATCCTGAAGTATACTACCAGTTCGTAAACGCCATCAAAGGTATGGGCGATGCCTGCCGCAAACTGGGCACTCCTGTTACCGGTGGCAACGTGAGCTTCTACAACCAATCCGAAGACGGCCCGGTTTATCCGACGCCAACCATTGGTATGGTAGGTATACTGGATACGCTTGACCAGAAGATGACGATGAACTTCAAAAATGATGGTGATGTCATTTACCTCATCGGCCATAACCCTGAAGACATTAATTGCTCAGAATACCTGCATCATATCTGCGGCGTATCGCACAGCCCGGCTCCTTATTTCAACCTCGACGAGGAGTTTGCGTTGCAGGACAAACTGTTACAGATCGTTCGTAACAAACAAGTACAGTCTGCCCACGATATATCTGAAGGCGGTCTTTTCGTAACGCTGGTAGAAAGCGCTATGAAAGAGAACATGGGCTTCGAGTTGCACACAGATAAGAACATGCGTAAAGACGCATTCCTGTTTGGTGAAGCACAGAGCCGCGTAGTAGTAACCGGTACTTGGGCCAAACAGCCGGAGATCGAAGCTGCGCTTGCAGGTATACCATTCGTTAAGATCGGTACTGTGAAGACGGGCGGTCATATCACTATCGACGGTGAAAGCTGGGGCCACATCAAAGACTGGAAAGATGCTTACGATACAGCTATCGAAAACCTGCTGAATGCCTAAGGTTTATTTGAATCGTACATCGGCGGCGTAAGGATCGACAGAGATCTCGTAACGCTTCTTGTTATACGGCAATAGCGTTGAAGTACTGAATATATTATAGTACCCATTTCGCCCGTTACAGGGCGAAATGTGGTGCGGTTGCGGGCCCGATTTATCCTGGTTGCGGCTGAAAACGTAGAACACACCATTGCGGTCATCCACTGCAATACCATGTGGCTGAAACATTTTGCTTTCTATGCGTTTTGTCTCGTAGGTATTGTAATTGATGGCGTACACTGATCCTACATTCCCTGTCGCAACAGTATCGTTCAGACACGTAACGAAGAGGTAAGGCTGCGTGCGCGATTGCGCCATTTCCTGTGGCATACGGCCGGTAGGAATGACCTTAAGCAATTGGTCGGTCTGTGCATCAAATACGCGCACTTCATTGGTGTTCTCGCAGGTGATGAAGTATTTCGAATTATCTGCCGACATCAATACCCGGTACGGATTGGGCGTATTGTCAGTTGGTATGGTTGTCACAGGCTGGCCGTCTAGGCTGATTTTTTGAATGCTACCGTTTACCGATAGTTTACAGAAAGTATTGCCAAACCGCTCAGTGACATAGTAGCTGCCTTGCGAAGAGCTCCCGGCAATGCCTTCAGGGTATTGAAAGCCGGAGTATATCTGCTCTACTTGCATACTGGCGGTATTGATGGTTACTACAGTTGCAGATTGCCAGGTAGTGGCCAGCAGGTGCAGTCCGTCGGCCGATATGTGTACATTCTTCCAGTAAGCTTCCGAAAGTTTGGTTGCCGCTACCACGCTGTCATTGTGGAGACTGATCTTTTGAATAACATTGCCATTCCAGAAGCAGGCATAAGCATATTGTCCATCAGGCGCGACCCTGATGTGATCGGGTATCTCCGTATTGAGCGCACTGCCTGCTTTAATGTAGCGCATTAATACCTTTTTCTCTGCATCGATAACGCCTATGATATCGCAGCCCTGGTGCGTGATATAGATCTTTTGCCGTATTGCAGGGTTGCTGCCAAAGGGTATTTTGCCGTTCTTGTCGGGTGAACCTTTCGCGATCCAGTCGCGCACCTGGATGTATTCTTCCCTGCTCAATGGCGCACGATCTAACGGCATTGTTGGCACTGCGGTCGGTCCCAGGTCAGCATAGGTGTTGATGAAGTAAAGCAATGAGCTATTCTCTATGTCGTAAGGAATAATGACGGCTCCATTCTGCCCTCCATCGAAAAGATGATCCCAGGTGTCCATTAAAAGGCCGCCTGCATTTTCATAGCTGGCTGCATTGTGGCATCCGGCTGTTGCACATTTTTCAACGAATATTTTTCTGATGTTATCAGGGTAGTTGTCGCTTAGAGCTCCGGGGCTATTTGGCTGTTGTGGTTGCAGCACATCGTGTTTGCAGGCACCCAGGCACCAGATGACCAGAACTGATATGAGTGCGCCTGCAATTTTCATAAGCTATCCTTCGAAACAGACCTGTGAGTATCGCACATCCCCCGTCATGGGCGGGTGCATTTTGCGCACGACTACTTTTATTTTGGCAGCCTCCGGGAGCAAACGATACGTCGAGGTCTGCTTCAAATTCATTTCCCAGAACAGGCTCCTCGGTGTAAAGACCGTAGGGAGCTGAGATACGGATACCATATAATGAGACGGTTAGCATTACCCAAATGTAAGTAAGCCTATCTAAACCTCGTAGCTGCTGAGTAAGGATCGGGCAACACTTCGAACCGGCGGCTGTCGGCAGGTTGAAATGTAGTCATGTCATATACATGGTACGAGCCGTTTGCCCCATTGCAATTTGATGTATGGTGCGGTTTCGGTCCTGTTGGAGTTACGTTCCTGCTGGCGAAGTAAACGGTATTGTTCTGGTCATCAACGGTGATGCCGTGAGGACTGGAAAAATTTCCTTTGATGACGTTAACGACGCTGAGCGTGTTATAGTCAATAACGTATACAGAGCCAACAAACGTGACATTCCCTACTTGAGTCGGCAGGTCGTCCATGCAAGTCACAAACAGGTATGGCTTCGTTCTCGAGATGGCAAACTCCTGGGGTCTCGCCCCTACTGGTATCACCTTGAGGAGATCATCATTGGCCCTGCTCATAACGCGCACTTCGTTTGAGCGTTCACATGTAATGAAGTATTTGGAATAGTCAGGCGCCATTAATATTTCATGGGGATCGAGCAAGGCGGACGATACATTGGTTACCACAGGAGGATGCTCATCCATCGACAGCAGGTCGTTAAGAAATCCGTCCAGGCTAAGCTTGTACATCGCATTGCCGTACTGAGAGGTAACATAAAATGTATCGAAGGAAGGGTTAGCGGCTATTCCGTGAGGATAAGAAAACTTCGGATACACCTTGGTTTTAAGAGTTGTAAGATCGATGTATACAAGGCGGCCCTCGCTGCGCCAGTCGCTGACCATTACTTTAGAGGCATCTGGGGACAATGCAAATACATTCCATGCGCCGATAGGATTACTTGGCAACGGGATATCTTCAAACACTTTATCGGTCGAGGTTTCGATCTTTTGCAAAACCGATCCGCTGGTGAAGCTTACGAAAGCATATTTGCCATCGGTTGTTGATTTCATATAATGCGGCACTTCGGAAGTGGGAGCGATACCAACAGGTATATAGCGCATCACTACCTTTTTTTGAGCGTCTATAACCGCCACCTTGTCGCAGGCCTGCATCGTGATATATATCTTTTGCCGGGTGCCGGCATCCGAGGCAAAGGGTATATTGCCTGATTTGTCCGGTGCACCTTTTGCCACCCAATCCCTGATGGTGATATATTCTTCCCTGCTTAGCGGTGGATTGTCTTTTGGCATGGTGGGCTGTGCAACCAGGCCCAGGCTGGTATCTGTATTTATGTAATACAGGAGTGGGCTGAATTCTGTGCTGTATGGAACAATGGCAGCGCCGTTATTGCCACCGTTAAATAAATATTCCCAGGTATCGAGGCGCAGGCCGCCAGCACCTTCATAACTTGCTGCATTGTGGCAACCCGCAGTTGCGCACTTGTTCACCATTATTTTAGCGATATCCTCAGGATAACCAGAGGCGTCCGGTGTTTTGGGCACCAGTGGTTCATGTTTACAGGAAATTGCGGTGAGGCTAAAGCAACAAAGGGCGGCAAGGATACGTTTGGTCATTATGAAGGTTATTTCTTAAAATTACGGAATAGTTTGTGATCTCGTTATCGCCGGTCATCCGTCTTTGTTTGATAGACGTGTATTGTCACAAAAATGTTTGGTGAAGATTTATTTTTATTAATACGGCACTCTATCTATTTTAGGCTCCCTGATGAAATATTTCCTGCTCTTATTTGTTTTATTGGCCGCTTTTACCGCATCAGCGCAGGAAAATCAATTTGTTTCCATACCAGACTCAGTTGAAACGTCAAAAGGCCCTGGCTATCGGTTAAGGAGCATATTTATCACTGGCAATAAACAAACACGGGACAAATTTATCCGGCGTGAAATGAGCGTAGAGGAAGGTGACCTGATCCCCGCTGATACACTAAAGACCGTACTGGACCTGAACCAAAAAAGGATATTCAACCTTTCACTGTTTACGGAGGTAACTGTGCAGGTGTTAAAAGTCGACGACTCTACTATCGACTGGCATATCAACGTTATTGAACAGTGGTATATCATACCCGAAATAGCTTTTCAGCTGGCCGACAGAAATTTTAATGTGTGGTGGAAAGAGCAGGACCGGGACGTTCGGAGGGCCAATATCGGACTCACCCTCAAACACCGGAACTTCAGAGGTAACCTGGAACAACTAAGTGGTACCGCTCAGATAGGATACACTCAAAAGTTCGGGCTCGAATATTTTAAGCCGTACGTTGACAAGAAGCAACATCACGGCCTGGGCGCTTCGTTCTTCTTTTCGAAGAACGAAGAGATGTTCTTTAACACAGACAGCAATAAGCTGCAGTTTGTACGAACACCACGAAATTTTGTGATCCGCCGTTTCGAAGCCGCTGCTGTTTATGTTTACCGGCCCGGATATGCAAGCAAACATTTGGTCGAATTGCGTTATCGTGACTATAAAGTAGCGGACACGGTAGTGACGCTGAACCCCGACTATTACGCAGGCGCAAGCACAGAGATGAAATTGCTGGAACTGTATTACCGGTTTGACCTGAACCGCGTTGACAACTGGAATTATCCGCTTAAAGGATTCAAATTGGTTGGGAATTTTATCAGTCGTGTAGGCTTCCGGGGTATCAATTTCCAAAACCTGGCTTATTTGGAAGCGGGTAAGTTTTACAACCTGGGTAATAAGTGGTATTCTGCGAATGTCATCCGAGCGAGGGTCATGGCGCCACAGAAACAACCATATGCATTCAGAACAGCATTGGGCATAGAGCCCGACTATGTACGCGGTTATGAATACTATGTAGTGGACGGTGCACAATTTGGCCTGCTACGTAACACCCTGAAATATGAGTTGCTAAATGCCACTATAAGAAACATCCCGTTCAAATATTTACCGGTACTCCCAATACGCCTCTATCCGAAGATCTTCACCGACTTTGGCTATGTCATCAATAAGTTTCCCGGCAACAGTTTTCTGAATAACCGGCTCCTTTACTCCGCGGGTATTGGTCTCGATATAGTATCAGCCTATGATTTTAAACTGAGGCTGGAGTATACCTGGAACCATTTGGGCGAAAAAGGACTATTTTTACACCTCAATAGCGAATAAGCTTAAGGCTGGCAACGCTGGCGTAAAGTTGCAGTTAATATCCTTTATATGCTCGTAGCGCTGTACAACCGTACGTTCGAAGAACAGGACATACCGACAATACAACACATTCTGCAAATGCTGGAAAAGCATGATTTGCAGATGGTGTTTTACAAAGAATTTTACGAACGTATAGCGCCGCATGTACAGCTGAAATTGAAACCATCGTTATTTACCAGTAAGATCGATCTGCCGCCAAACGTGGATATGCTGTTCAGCCTTGGGGGCGATGGTACTATGCTGGATACCGTATCGTTTGTTGGTAACTCCAATGTGCCGTTGATAGGCATTAATCTCGGCCGTTTAGGCTTCCTGGCGGCGATACCCGAAGAGGAAGTGGAGGCGGCCATCTTGTCGTTGGTTCGGGGGTCTTATACGCTCGAAAAACGCACGCTGATACACCTGGACGCCAGTATTCCTTTATTTGACGGGTCTCCTTTTGCGCTGAATGAATTTACGCTGCACCGTAAGGATTCGTCGTCGATGATCAAAATACATACGTATCTCAATGGGGAATTTCTGAATACGTATTGGGCCGACGGCCTGATCGTAGCCACGCCAACAGGTTCAACAGGGTATTCGTTGAGCTGCGGCGGCCCGGTTGTATTTCCGCAAACATCCAGTTTCGTAATAACTCCGGTAGCGCCACATAACCTGAATACACGTTCTATCGTGGTGCCTGACGATAACGTTATCTCTTTCGAAATTGAAGGTCGTACAGAACAATTCCTTTGCACGCTCGATGCGAGGACCGAAACGATCACCAGTTCGGTGCAGCTGGCAGTGAAGAAGGAGAATTTCACCATATCGCTTGTGCGCCCCGATGAGCACAACTTCCTTAAAACGATCAGACAAAAACTATATTGGGGCATCGACCGGCGTAACTAGCACAGAACGCAATAAAAAATTACATTTGTAGTTATACCTGCAGAAAAATTATGCAAAGGCTGGCTCTGATCATACTGCTCATTTTTACCGTGATAGCAACGCGTGTGCATGCACAAACATTCTACCAAAACAAAGAGTATGGTGTTTCGCTAGGCGCTTCGCATTATTTCGGTGATCTTAACGATCATTACGGTCTGCGGGAGGTGATGCCTGCCTTCGGTGCATTTATGCGTCTACACCTAAATCCGTTTATAGCGGCGAGGTTTGCCGCTAACGCCACCAGGGTTGGCTACGATGATAAGTACTCCAACAACTTTTATAACAAGACGCGGAACCTCAATTTTAAGAGCAATATCGTAGAGTTCACCGCCCAGTCTGAATTCAACTTCTTCCGGTTTTTTAC
>JAJNBR010000254.1 GCA_021156265.1 Flavipsychrobacter sp. | reverse complement strand
TATAAAGAAGAGGTTGGGCCATGGGCAGAGTACCTGACCATTATGCACAGGTAATTAGCGTCTTTTACGATAATCGCCGCGTTTCCAGGCCTCGAAAAAACACCGGAATTGTTAAAACTCTGGCTGCAGGGATTGAATGACGAATGGATCATTAATAACGAAGGCGGGGAAACCTGGAGCCCGTACGATGTAGTAGGGCACCTGATACACGGTGAACGCACCGACTGGATGGCGCGCATCAAAAAGACTTTAAGCAATCACGATAAAGAGTTTGTTCCTTTCGACAGGTTTGCACAATTTGAAGAGAGCAAGGGTAAAACTCTGGATCAGCTGCTGGAAGAGTTTGCCGTTGTCAGAAGACAAAACCTGGACGAATTCAAAGCGCTAAACATTTCCGGATATAAAGAAGAGGTTGGGCCATGGGCAGAGTACCTGACCATTATGCACAGGTAATTAGCGTCTTTTACGATAATCGCCGCGTTTCCAGGCCTCGAAAAACTCGCCCCACGACAGCGGACTAAATATATTCATCGGAGCACGCTGGCCGTAATACGTAGCTTGTATAGACTCCATTTGCTGGTACATGGCCTGGCTTTCGCGGCCATCGCGTGGTAATGTATAAGCAAGGGCACGCAACGTCAGCGCATCGGTGTTTTTCCTGGCCTTTTCCAATGCATCGTCAGGTACGGTCCAATACCGGAAGGCATATTCAAACTGCTCCTTGGTAGGCAGCGCACGGATGATCGTTTCAGGCAGGTAAAAGGTATCCTGCACCATCAACTGTATCAGGGAGAAGTAGTGGCCTTTAAGGTCTTTGGGAATAGCATATTCTTTGCTGCGGAAGCCGATAGCAGAAAACTGCAGTGTATCGCCTTTGTAAGCTACTATGGAGAACACACCCATGGGGCTTGACTCCACGCCACGGTTCTTGTTCTTTACCAGTACAACAACGCCCGGCACAGCACGGAGGCTGTCGGCCGTCATGGTCACACCATTGATTTGAATAATATTCTCAAAAGGGTCCTGGCCATAACTATTGAAAGTAAACAGGCTAAAACAAATCAGTACCAGGCTATATGACCAGATCTTCGACAACATGCTAATTCAAAATTACATTGTTAAAAGCGGATTACGAAGCGATGAGCTATTAATATTACTAATAAAAGTATTAACGTTTCACTCATCAATTTCCTTACAAAGAAAAGGATGCATAGCGTATTTTTGCGGCACATTTCACTCACTTTAACAAAGGATTAGTATGATAACCAAAGAGGCTGTATTGAGTGCATTGGGTCACGTGGATGATCCGGACCTGGGTAAAGACCTTGTGACGCTCAATATGGTGCGTGATATTGAGATAGAGGGAAAGAACGTTTCTTTTACTGTAGTGCTTACCACGCCTGCATGTCCCATGAAGGAAATGATCGAAAAGGCGTGTATAAATGCGATACTTCACCTGGTTGACAAAGAGGCCAAGGTGAAGGTGCACATGACCGCTAACGTAGTAACAAACCGCAAAGACAATAAATCAGTGCTGCCGGGTGTGAAGAACATCATCATGGTAGCTTCAGGTAAAGGTGGTGTCGGTAAATCTACCGTAGCTGTAAACCTTGCTCTTGGTCTTGCGCAGGAAGGCGCTTCGGTGGGTTTGCTGGATGCTGATATTTATGGTCCGTCTATCCCCATTATGCTGGGCATGCGTGATGAGCGTCCTAAAATGATGGACGTTGATGGCAAGGGCATGATCGTTCCGATAGAGCGTCATGGTATCAAAGCCATGTCTATCGGTTTGCTGATTGATGAAAAACAAGCAGTGATCTGGCGCGGACCGATGGCCAGCTCAGCGCTTAAACAATTCATCAGCGATGTTTATTGGCAGGAGCTCGATTACCTGGTTATTGACTTGCCTCCCGGTACTGGCGATGTACACCTGACGCTGGTGCAGGCTGTACCTGTAACGGGTGCGGTGATCGTGTCAACTCCACAGGCAGTAGCGGCGGCAGATGCACGTAAAGCCATCATGATGTTCAAGCAACCGCAGATCAACATACCTATACTAGGTGTGGTAGAGAACATGGCTTACTTTACTCCTGCTGAACTGCCCGAGAATAAATACTACATCTTTGGTAAAGGCGGTGCTAAACAAATGGCAGAACAATTCGACCTGCCATTCCTCGGTGAAGTGCCACTGGTACAAAGCATACGTGAAGGTGGTGACTCAGGTTTGCCTGCGATACTGGACGAAACAAACCCCGCCCGTGCGGTGTTCCTGGAGCTGGCACAGAATGTAGCACGTAATGTGTCCATCCGCAATGCCGATCTCGAGCCTACCAAAGTGGTGGTAGTAGGATAATTCATCTTAATATATTTTAGCCCGGTGAGCTTTCACCGGGCTTTTTTGTGCCAGGTAACAGCTTTCAACTATGCCGGAAATAAAATATATTTAGGTGTATAACCAACTGTGAACTAATGAGGATTGCACGAATTGTCTGGTGCATTGTGTTGTTGACCGTGTCAGTCAAAACCTATGCAGCCCAAACGGCCTCACCATTGCCTGCCGAAATGGTGATAGACCAGCGGCTGAACTATGACCAGCATAGATCGTTGGTTATACCCTGTATAGAGTGGCTGCAGAGAACACCGCTTACAGAAGACAAGAATGAAAGACGGCGTGTTGACAATTTCATCATGTACTGGCTGCAGAAGACGACCGATGTTATAGTAACTATGCCCGACTACCTGGTGAAGTTTCAAAGCATCAACAACGAGTTCTATTTTCTATACACCGGTGGCTGGATCAAATATGCTTTGCAAACCCATGATACAAATAGGGTCAACTGTTTCCTGGCCGGGGTAAACAGTATGCTTGACTATTATGAAGCAGGAATGGGCGTGAAGCGACATGCCTATCTGGATAAACTGGTAGCCGTACGGAAAAATAATAAGCTGCGCGATCTTTATAATAGCCAGGACATAGCAAGCAATACATTGCTTTACCTCGAGCCTGTCGGTAAGAAGACTAACTATAATGCCGACGAGAATTATTTCAATTTCCGCTTTACCGCCATCAATTTCCTGGATCCTAAGTCGTTGGTGTGCCGCTATAAACTGGAAGGGTATTACGATGATTGGGTACCTACGAACGATGAGTTCGCGATCTTTCCGAAATTGCCACCGGGAAATTACAAATTCCGGATACAGGCGTCGATGTTCCCTGATTTCAGTAAGGCAGTGGAGCAAAGCTATGCGTTCACTATAATATCGCCGTTGTGGCAACGGCCGTGGTTTATAACCCTGGCTGTTTTTTCGGTGGCAGCCATAGCCTATGTATATGCCCGGCAGCGCGAAAAACATCTGAAGAATATGGCGCTGCTGCAACAGCAAAAAATGTTGTTTGAATACGACCACCTGCGCAGCCAGGTAAATCCGCATTTTCTGTTCAACAGCCTGAATACGTTGACCGGGTTAATAGAAGAAGAACCAAAGAAAGCACTGGAGTATTCCAGTCATCTCTCCGACCTTTACCGGACCATACTGACTTACAGAAGTGAAGACCAGCTGTATCTTTTCGAGGAGCTTGACATCCTGAACAATTACATTCATATACAAAAAAGCAGGTTTGGGAATGCCCTGCAGGTATCGATAAATATTCCGAAAGACACACAGGAAAACCGGAAAGTTGTGCCGCTTGCTTTGCAACTGCTGGTGGAAAATGCCATGAAGCATAACGTTGTTTCCGCTTCGCATCCGCTGGTCATCAGCATTACTGCCGATGACAGGTATATAACCATTTCCAACAATGTCCAGCTGAAGCTTAGCAAGGAAAAAGGTTTGGGCATCGGGCTGGAGAACATCAGCAAGCGTTATGCGCTTGCCACTAAAGAAAAGATATCCTTTGGTGAACAGGAGGGACATTATGTAGTGCGCCTGCCGCTGCTGTAGCCAAATTTGTATCTTGCGCCAAATTTTGCTTCCTATGACAACCTATAGACGTTTTTTAACCTTCATTTGCTTTGTTTTTTTCTCTGTTTCAGCCATTGCAGAAGAGTATACGTTTAAAATGGATACTGTTTTTACCAGCGTAAAGAATGCTACTTATGCCAGGCTGCGAGTGATCGATATGCGTTCAAAGAAAGGCAACATCGGTGAATTGAATACCGGCGCTCTGAATCGAATAAAACCAATTGTGACTGAAAAGCCCTTGCCTGAGCTTTTCAGTTCCTACTACAGCCGTATGATAACCGGCAACAGGAATGAAGGCACGGAACTATTGCTGGTGTTGTATCATTTCGAGATCATTGATAGGGCGAACGGGGGAGAGATCGGCACCTTCTATTTCGACGGTGACTTTTTTGGAGGCAGCAATAACAAGTATGCATTCCTAGGCAAAGTTGATTCTATTTATGAGGTGACTTCGGGATGGGATGTGACCCAGGTATTGCTTAGATCCACAAAAACTAAAATAGGCAGCTTGTTGTCGCGCTATGCACTACACCGGTTGAGCAAGGACAATAATTTTACAGAGCAACAAACGTTGGGACGAAGGGAACAGGCGAAACAGCAGTATCCCATATATAATTCGCCGGGTTTTCAGAAAGGTATTTACTATACCATTGATCAATTCTTAAATAATACGCCCATTGACACACCATTCATCAAATCTGTTCAACAGCCCTGGGACGGCAAGAAACAAACCTACTTCTACTATCCCAACTCAAAAGGCAAGAAGGGAAAGCTGATCAAGGCTGACACCTACTTCGCTATTTATGATGGCGAAGAATGGTCAGTGCCGGGCCACTTTTATGCAGAAACGATGCGTTTTAAGAACGGTGAGTTTTATGCGAATATCAGTTTTCGGGGCGTAAGCGACAAAGCAACGGCTACAGCGGCAGGAGTGATAATGGGAG
>JAJNBR010000253.1 GCA_021156265.1 Flavipsychrobacter sp. | reverse complement strand
AGAGCTATCGTACCGCAAGAAAGCATCCGGGTTTTTCTTCATTTTTTTTCGGAGTGAGGTCGATGCCTTGTTGCGGGATGAGCTTTCAAAAATGACGTGTACGTTACGTGGATCTACGTCCATCAAACGCAATATTTCAATATAATTGTCAGGTAACTGATACTCGAGTTTCAGCTTTTCGCGGAGTGATGAACAGATGCCGATGTCATTAACCCAAAGCACTATTCGAGATGATATCCCCAGCTTCCTGAGACTTATGTGAAGCGCGGCTCCTACACGAAACGATAGCTCCTCGGTAGCGCAGTCTGAAGACAAATCAGTAAGTTCGTCCGCTAAACAATAATGGCCGGCAATGATTTCTACATGTTCGGGTTCCAAGGCCTGTAGTCTGCTCAGCGTGAGCTGGCAATCCGTCAGATCAACGTTCCCAATTGATAAAGCTTCCATACAAAATCCTATAATTTTGTTAAAACATATCGCTCGCACCCATCGCTGATTGAGTGGTTCACAATGGTGCAGCGCCCGCCGCTACAAAATCGTGACAGATCACCCCTTGCAGCCGGATCAGTTACGAGAAGAACAAGCTCTTCACCCGTTTCAATATCGTTTAGTCTTTTCTTGGTTCGCATTAACGGTACTGGACATTTAAGTCCCCGCAGATCAAGCACTGATAAATTCTTCTCCGTATAACTTTCATTCTGGATGCTCATGCCTATTGCCTCCTGGCTGTTATTTATTTGCGCTACATTTTTTCTGTCAATGCAAATTCTGCTTGGTAGAAAAAATCACCAAGGGCTTATGGTTCGACCGAATTAGAAATAAAAAAATGGACTGTGCTAACTAATGGACCATTCTGAAACAACAGGAACTACATTTGTTGTGTGTTGGGAAAGATAGAGTATACAGACCTGTCTGTCTATATTTGAACACTTGATTGCAGAATTTTTTTTAGCCTCATAGGACAGGGTCAGTTTTCGTAACCTAATTCTGGATATTTGAAATAGTAGGGTGCGAGATAAGTAAAACGATACCTTGGCATCAAATTACAAATAATTTGAGGATGGATGGATATTGGAAATGAGGTTCAGTCTTAGGGAGATGGCGTAAGACTGTTATAGCTATCAGAATTAATTTTAATGGAGGCCTGCCTCTCGCGAAGCAGGGCGAATCAGGATAGCTAATCCTGCTGCGAGAAAAATTGGATATTAGTCGAACAAAGGATAACATCCCAAAAAAATTGGAAACCTAAGTGGCTTTTGGTCCCGAAACTTCGATTAATTGCTGGGTGTACCGCCAGGCCGCTCGCACCTGCCCGGTAACGTTATCGTCATACATGTTAAGCTTCACGGTCAACCCGTCTAAAATTACGACCAGGTGTTGTGATAATAGTCCGGGATTGTTGACCCGTAGGCCCGTGAGGATACTTTCAAGAATATCTGCCAGCCAGGTTTTATGTCCCTGCGCCACCAACCGAACGCCGGATCCAGGTCGGGGAAACTCTTCAGATACCTTGATGAACATACACCCATGAAAATCGGGTGATCGGAACCAATCTTCGTACCAGTCGAAAACAGCTTTCAATTTACCGGTGGGAGTTCGCGCGCGATCAATAGCGGCGCTAATGCTACCTCTGAGTTGCTGATCGCGACGGAGTAAAACTTTTTCAATTAAATTTTCCTTGGAAGGAAAGTATTTATAGAATGTCATTTTTGCAACATTTGCCTCTGCCACGATGGTATCTACGCCCACTGCGTGGTAACCGAGCTCGCAGAACAGGCGGGTAGCAGTGGTTAGGACAGCCTCCTCTTTCTCATTCATGGCATAGTAAACTCTTGAAATGTATTCAGCTGTTAAGTATATCTTGTGCTTCCGTATCTATCTATACAGGTCCATGCGTGAGTGGCTGGACCGTTAATCAAGGTCCTCATCAATTACACATCTGATCCGCAACTGGATTTCCTATCGTCTGACAGAGTTATGCATATTAGACAGGCTGAGGTCTCAGAGGCGATTGCTATTCATTCGAATGTCCACCTCGAAAAGCTCAGTGGGGCTGATTGCAGTTGGTCACTACAACCCTATACAATGGATATTGTACAGACCTGTCTGTATTGCCCGTTGCGATATCTTACTAGTTTAGTGCTGTTCTGCGTTAGAGCAATTGGCAGGGAATCCACAAAATACGAGAACTAAACCAATGGAAAGCAAAACTACTTCGCTCGATAATCCGCGGCGAAATGCAATTGATGCAATGAAAAATAGCGTAACGAAAGAGCGTTGGGAACGGAACAGTAGGTTCACTGAGTCATTAAGAAAAAAAATCAAAACGCATCCGATTTGCGAACATCCTATTCTGGATTTGTTAGAGCGAGGTTTTTTTTCGATCGATGCAGTGCGACACATTCACCTTGAATATAGGTATGCCATCGTTCAAATATTCACCGATGCGTTACTCATGGCCCAAGTCCAGGCGATGCAGTTGGAGCCTCGCTTGCCTCCAGGGTCAAAGATGCCACCTCGATTTCTTCTTACCCTTAACGCACTTGACGAGTTTGGCTTTGAGCCAGGTTTGGACACGACGGGATACTATCGAGGCAACCCATGGTTTGCGCACTATCCTCTTTTCGAGCGGGTTTTAAACAATCTTTGTGTAAGCCAGGCTCAAAGGGAAAGCCACGCCCCTGGCAGTCACGCAAAAAACTTGCATAACTTCTTGAAAGATTCGTTTCATGACTACACCGGTCTACTAGCTTTGCTGGCCGCCGCTGAAGAGCAAGTCATAATATTCAGCCCCGCGCTGAGAGCTGCGACCTCATTGGTCGGGGTGGATGTCGATAGTGGTTATTATTACGTTCACGGCACCAGTCAGCATGATAATACCAATGCACATGACGATGACCATGAGGCGGACCTTTGGGCAGCGCTAAACCAGGCTTGTACAGATGAAGTGTACGAGCGCCTCGAAATAGCAGTACTGGCATATTTGGACATGTGGTACGAGTTCTGGAGTAGGCAGCAGCTATCAATGGAAGCAAGCACCCCGCAACCAGAGCATGAGCGTGGTGTGCTCGCGTAATCGCTCAACATAAGAGACGATCAATTTTGCACAAAACTATAAGTCTCTGTTTCCGGCTTTGATTCAACGATTATTCACTGGTAATGCGAATGGGTGAATTGCGGCAGCATTTAAACCGTTTTTAACTTCGAAGTACTCTTCGCATTGAATATTGTTACGAATGATCGTCTCAAGCGAGAAATAAATGCTTGGGCGATCATTCGGTCTATTGTGACGATACCCTCTAAATAATGTTTTTGTTATGGAACTGTACCTGAATGATTGGTGTATTCGGCCGGGCTTGTGCGCAATATCGCCCGAAGCCAGATGAGTTTCGTGTACGCTTATCCTTCACATAAACAGCATAAAAAAAGAGAGAACAAACAATGAATGTAACAACCGTTGAGTTAACCCTTGTAAAGTCCACCAAAGGTACTCATGTTTATGGCTCGGACCTTGTGGATGCCGCGACCCAGTCTGTTTATATCCAGCGGTCAGCACTGCCAGAACAACCACCTTCGACCATTACATTGACATTATCCTGGGAATAATTTTTGAAGGTTAGCTATTACGATGAAAATTGCCGCCATGCTTTTTATCCTGCTCCTGATCGTCGTTTTGCTCGGCGTGCTTTATGCGAAGTATCGGCTGGACAATACGCCTGATAAAAAAAATCTGGAAACCGCAATTGAGGCCGAAGTTGAAAAGGCAATGCGTGGTGGATTATTCCCCGGTTTGGTGGTGGGTATTTATAAGGATGGGGTAGTGTTCATCAAGGGATACGGAACCGTAAATAAAGAGGCGGCGGAAATCCCGGATGCAACGACGGCATTCCAGATCGGATCAATCAGTAAAGTCTTTACTGCTTCGCTATTGCAATCTTTATGTGATGAAGGTGTTGTTGCAATGGATGCAACCCTGGGTGAATTAATTGGTAATTTAATGGCTTTATCGCCATCGGTTCAAAGCGTCACACTGAGACAGCTCGTCACGCATACGTCCGGCTTCGCGCGAATTCCCAAATCGATTGGAGCCAGGGTGACCAGCATGGCTGGTGACGCTGATCCTCTATTGAACCCATACAGCTATCTTGAGCCACAGGCAGTGTTCGAGTATCTCGCAAGCGCAGATGACATGCGCGCACCGGGTCGATTTGAGTATTCCAATTTTGGTATGGGCTTGTTAGGCCATGTCCTGGAAATTGTCGCTGGCGAACCTTACGAAAAACTCGTTGCGGAAAAAGTGTTGGCGCCACTTGGCATGGATAACACCGCGATAACGCCTACCCCGGAAATCCAGGCGCGTTTGGCGCAAGCTTATAATGCCAAAGGCGTCCCCACGGATGTATGGACCTTTGCCTCGCTTGCAGGTGCAGGCGCCTTCTACTCCAACGCTGAAGATATGATGAAGTTTATTCAAGCAAACCTTGAACAAAGCGGAGCGGCCGGGCAGGGCTTCCTGAAAATGCGCGAACCTCAATTCAAGGGAGATACGGGCAT
>JAJNBR010000252.1 GCA_021156265.1 Flavipsychrobacter sp. | reverse complement strand
AGGAATGAACTTTTCCTGGCCGGGTATGTGTTCGATCGTATCTTTTAGAATGATCACATCAAAGAAGCCACTGTACTGCTGTACGAAATCAGCATCGTACACGTTCTTGTAGAGAAACTTCATCTTGCCCGCTGAAACCTGTTCAGCATGGTACTGGTTGGCAATGTCGATGCGCTTTTGATCGAGGTCCACACCAACGCAATGGCAACCTTTCTCCGCAAACGGAACCAACACACCGCCTTCGCCGCAGCCGATCTCCAGCACACGGGTTCCTGCTCCCAATTGTTTTGTTTCGGATACAAACGGCAGAACGTAATTACGTGCATTTTCCGACTGCTGGTCGAGCATCACGCGCGCATCTTTATGTTGTTTCAGGGCCACTCTTCTAAAAATTTGAGCCGTTAAATTAGTCTTTTACGGGCTTAGTTGTACCCTGAAGTATTTCCAGTTGCCTGCGGATACTCTCATCATGTATCAGTTGATAGAGCGCAACGATAAAGTCTTTATGCAGTTGCTGCCTGTCTGCATGCTCGCCGCGGGTAGCCACTATATCGCGCCAGCGTTCGGGCTGGTAGGCGGTCATATTGCAATCTTTTTTCACTGCGCCTATGCGTTCGCTCAGCTGCATGCGGCGGGCGATCAGGTCTATCACTTCCGCATCTACGCTATCCATCAGTTGTCGCAGGTATTCCAGCTCGGTGCTCTTGCCCATATCCTCTGTAAACTCCTGCCTGATGATCAGCTGCTGCAATAACTCCTTCAATGCCCGGGGCGTTATTTGCTGTGCAGCATCGCTCCAGGCGTTTTCGGGGTCAGGGTGTGTTTCTATCATCAACCCTTCAAAACCAAGGTCCATCGCCTTTTGTGCCAGGTTTGCTACCATCTCGCGCCTGCCGGTTATATGGCTTGGATCGCAGATGATGGTGAGCTCCGGCCTGCGTCGTTTCAGCTCTATAGGCACCGGCCAGTTGGGCGGATTCCTGTATACAGCACCAGCATCGTATATCGAGAAGCCGCGGTGAATAGCCGCTACATCAGTAACGCCCGCGCGTTGCACGCGTTCTATCGCCCCTTCCCAAAGATCCACATCGGGATTCACCGGGTTTTTCACCAGCACCGGAAGGTGGGTGCCTTTTAAAGCATCAGCTATGTGTTGCACCTGGAAGGGATTAACCGTGGTTCGTGCGCCCAGCCATACAGCGTCAACTCCGTATTCCAAAGCCAGCTCTACATGATGTGGCTCTGCCACTTCGATGGTTGTTTTAAGACCGTAGGTCCGTTTTACTTCCCTTAGCCAGTCGAGCGCCTCTACCCCGTTTCCTTCGAAATTGCCCGGCTTCGTTCTCGGTTTCCACACCCCACCCCTGAATAATTGAACCGGCAGCTCTTTTAATGCCGCTGCAGTCTCCAACACCTGTTCCCGCGATTCTGCGCTGCACGGTCCTGCAATAATAAACGGCTTGCCTGCCGTTTTGAAAAATGACATGGTGCAAAGTTAGGTGATTGGGAATTTGGATTCAGGAATTATGGATTGCTATCATATTACTGTCTAATTACAAATTCCCAATTCCCTCAATCAGCCTACCTTTGCGGCCATGAGCCAACTGCCGATGCCCGCCGAACTGAAAGAAGGCGGCGTAATACTTGTTGACAAACCCTACCGCTGGACCTCTTTTGATGCTATCAACAGGCTGCGCAAAATGCTGCACGTGAAGATCGGGCATTGCGGAACGCTCGACCCGCTGGCTACGGGGCTGCTCATCTGCTGCACCGGCAAGTTCACCAAAAAGATCACCGACTACCAAAAGCTGCCCAAGGAATATACGGGCATCATCCGCCTGGGCGCCATCACGCCCACCTGCGACCTCGAAAGCGAACCGCAGGACCATAAACCATACGACCACATAACAGAAGAACAAATAAGGGCCGCTACCCAACAGTTCACCGGCGATATAATGCAAACTCCTCCTATTCACTCGGCTATCAAGCAAGACGGCAAGCGGGCTTATGAGCTGGCGCGGGCCGGTAAGGAGATCGTTATGCAGCCCCGCAGCATCCATATCTCCGAATTTGAGATCACCGCCGTCACCTTGCCGGAGGTGCATTTCAGGGTGGGCTGCAGTACGGGTACTTATATCCGCTCGCTGGCACACGACCTGGGACAGGTACTTGGCTGCGGCGGTTACCTGCAGGAACTGAGGCGCACCAGGATCGGCGAGTTTGATGTAACTAACGCCATGGTGCCCGAAAAGTGGCGAGAGCTCTGGTACCCCGATGGCGTACTGCCTCCCAAACCGCCCAAACAGAAGAACTTACCGCGCAGGAACTTCGACCGGGAGTCCTAACCGGCAATTTGTTGTCGTTTGTTGTCGATTTTAACGTCTGAACCGATAAGTTCATTCCTGTTAACATCGGTATCGCCAACCTCATCGCATTCCTCTATCTCGTCAATCATAAAGCCCTATATTTCAACTGTTGCTCTCCCGGGCTGTTTACATTTGTTAACATTGTTAGCGTTTAAAAAATCGATTCGAAAACGTCAACAATCATCCATACCCGACATGCCCAACTGTCAATAGCAAATATACAATAATTACCTTTAACTATCAACTAAATTATATATTCCCGGGATGCTAGCATATTTTTTGTATCTCATGCACCGATGATCCGGGTAGTACGAGACAAAACCAAGAAGTTATGGGCACAGCTGGCACTGTTTGGCGTCGAGATGGTGATCGTAACGGGTTTATTTTTCCTTTCGCTGGTCGCTTTTGTGTACCTGGTGCGCCGGGTATTCATATTGAAAAACACTCACTTCGACCAGAGCGTCTATGAATTCCTGGGGCAGTACGTCACTCCGACCACTAACAGTATCATGCTGTTTTTCACCTTCTTAGGCACACACTATTTTTTAATACCGGCCAACCTGGTGTTGGTTGTTTACTTCCTCTTCGTAAAAAAACACCGCTGGCATTCGCTCAAGATCGGGGTCATTGCACTGAGCAGCGTAATGCTTATGTTTTTGCTGAAAAGCTTTTTTGGCCGCACCCGCCCGCTGGAGCCGCTGCTGGAAGCAGCAAACGGACTTAGCTTCCCTAGCGGCCACGCGCTGAATGCCGTAACCTTTTACGGGCTAATGGGTTACATCACCTGGCATACCGTAAAAAATAATGTGGCGCGGACGCTGATGTTTTCTGTGTTTGTTATCATCGTTATGATGATAGGCCTGAGCAGGATATACCTGCATGTACACTATACCAGCGATGTGCTGGCAGGCTACAGTATGGGTGTGTTGTGGTTATACATTTCCTTAAAGCTGCTGCGCAAGCTGGAGAAATACACCCGCCGTGAAGTAGATCCCATGATTAAAGAAACAGTTGTTACCAACGAGTGAACCGGTTATTCGTTCAGCACTTTCGTCCAGTAATCATAAATCTTTATATAGGCAAAATACAGGAAGACGAAGAACAATAACAACACGATGGCTGATATGATGGCCTGTTTATAGTTCTTCCGTTTGACGGCAGCAGCTATTTCAACTATCACTCTTACAGCAACGTAAGCAATGATGACAAAGAATACAGCTATCACTAAGAAGAAAACGCCCATGACTGTGCAAATGTAGTGGACTAACGGAGAGGAGGAAAAATGTTATTTTTATATATACCAAAACTCGCCCGTCATGTCACACACCGGGAAACTTCTTCTAGCCACATTGCTGGCCGCCGGGCTTTACAGCTGCCAGGATGATGCACAACAGGTAATGCTCGAGAATAATTTCCGAATAGAATGCGAACGGCGATCGCGCTTTTGCAATGGCGGGGATGCCATGCGTTTTTATAAAAGTATGCCGAGGATCGAATTGGTTGATTCAGCCGTTGTTGTTACTGAAGTGTGGTCATCCTTCGTAGTTTGCTGCGATGTATTTGAACGGGTGTTGGACAGCCTGACCTTGTACAACGAGCTGCTGACCGAAGCCAGCCAGGAAGGCAGGCCGTTTGAGCGAACCTGCGTAATAGATAGCATGGTAACCGTAAGTACCGGGCTGGAGTACTTCAATATGATGAGTCCGAAACGATGGGAATGGTTGTCGTTTGGCGACAGTACCTTTCGCTGGTCTGTGCCCGCCGGGGAATATTTCCGGGAGCATAAAGAGCAACTGGAAGAAGCGCACGCGCGGTGTTGTTTGAACTAGGGTTACTGCCAAGTGAAACACCTAGACAGGACTCAATAAATAATCGATTCCGACCGTTATCAATCCATGATAAAGTATTTGCGGGACGTAAAGGCTTTCTTCTACGTTATATTCTCGTTACCCTGGGTTTCGATACTGATTATGTGGGGACTTTATTTCAGTGCTGCTATAATAATGGGCTATTTGCCTTGGTACGAAAACCCCGAACCTACAGAGATTTTTGGTGAAGCGCACTTTCCTATTATTCCCGTACTGCTCATTTTATATCTGCTGTCGTGGCTTACTCCTGTCCTATTTATCTTTCAATGCATCTTCCAGCCGTTTAGCTGGCTAGTGGCAATAGTTTCATTTTTCGGGTTCTTGTTCA
>JAJNBR010000251.1 GCA_021156265.1 Flavipsychrobacter sp. | reverse complement strand
TAGCGCCGCAGGCATCGGGTGATCAATTTCCAATACTTCCACATCCTGCTCTATTACAAATTTAACCTCGTCGCCTATCCATCCATCAGCCCCCTTCAACATAACAAGGTTAGTGAACAATCTATATGGACCATTCTTCACGGGGACCAGCGTAGTACGAAAGACAAAGCCATTGATCGTGCCTTTCACCTTGATATACCCGCGCACCGCTTCCAGTACCGATGATATCTTCTCCGGCACATCTACCGCATAGTTGATACCGATTTTATAGATGGTTGCTTTAAAACTGTATGTTTTTCCTTTGGCCATACCTTTTTCGTCTACGAAAGTTAGTACAACCTGTTTATTACTTTATCATTTTTTGTTTTCAGCGTAGGCAGGGTTATACTACATTTGAACCATGGCTAAACAACCGGTCAGCACGATCCCAGAAGAAAGTCTTGTCCTGTTCGATAAACTGGTAGCAACCATTGACGGGTTAGAGCGTAAAGGCGCCACCATGCCCTACACTTCCGTCAACGGCCACATGTTCGCCTTCCTCACCAAAGAAGGCACCCTGGCCCTGCGCCTGCCTGCAGACGCCCGGGAAGAATTCATAAGGAAATATAAAACCGCTCTTTGCGAGCAACACGGTACTGTGCTGAAAGAATACGTTGTGGTACCCGGAAAACTATTTAAGAAAACCAAAGAGCTGCAGCCTTATTTTAACCAAAGCTATGAGTACGTCGGCAGCCTGAAACCCAAACCCACCACCAAGCCGAAGAAATAGACGGCAGGATTACATTAACAACAATTATCGTAATTTCTACGTATCTTTGCAAAAGATATAAAACCGTCCCGTCATGACCTCTATCAACATTCATCGCAGTTCCAAAAAACGTCTTGAGAACATTTTTTTTTCTTTCGCCAAACCCCGAAAAACTATACCAAAGTAAACATTTTTGTAGTTGGCAGGGGCGACATAAATCGAACAAAAGGCTTACCCAATAATGATTTGACGCTTTTTAGGTCGCACGATTCAAAAGAGGAAAAATGTATACAGGAATTTGGCTAAAGCAGTATTACTACCTACACAATTGTGTACTAAAATGCCTGGTCTAAGCATCCGCTTAGACCCAAACTAACTAAAGCGTCCGCTTTACCCCCAACGACCCAAGTAAACTGACAATAACCACCACCAGC
Source organism: Flavipsychrobacter sp. (assembly GCA_021156265.1). Classification (GTDB taxonomy): domain Bacteria; phylum Bacteroidota; class Bacteroidia; order Chitinophagales; family Chitinophagaceae; genus Polluticoccus. The sequence continues at coordinate 3,395 of JAJNBR010000251.1, read as the reverse complement.
GCACCGATCACATTCAGCCACAGGAAGGAAACGATATCGAGATTATAAACGATCACCACGCAAAGCTCCGCAATGACCGCCGCCGTAAACACCACTGTACCGCCCGCGCGCTTCACATAAAACGCCACCAGGAAAACACCCAGTATCGTACCATAGAATAAAGACCCGAGTATGTTCACCGCCTCTATCAAACTCCCCATGCGCGTGGCAAACATGGCCACCATGATACAGAAGATACCCCAGCCCAGCGTATGCAGCCGGCCCAGCATCAGCTGCTTCCGTTCATCCGGCTCGTCCTTTATCAAAAACTGTATATCCATCATCGATGAGCTGGCCAGCGAGTTGATGGCAGCAGAGATAGATCCCCACGAGGCGAGGAAGATGACAGCAAACAGCAAACCCACCAAACCCTTAGGCAGCGTATGCTTCACGAAATAGAGAAAGATATAGTTGGTATCGTTGGCATCGGGACTATAGCCATGCGCCAGCAACTGTGCCTGCACCGTATTGCGCAGCGCGTTTACCTCATCCTGCGTCTGTTTCAGCTCGGCTACCATGGGCTCTACTGCATCCTGGTTATGGCGGTTGCGTTGCAGCGCGAGAGCCTTTACCTGCTGCTCATACTTGGTATGCAGCTGTTCATACTGTTGCTGAATAGGCGCAGCTACTTCAGGCTTGCCTTGCATGAAAGCACGGTAAGCCCCATCGTTAAAGTTGACAGGTGCAGGATAGAAACTATAGAACGCAAACAGCAAAGCACCAATCAGCAGTATCGCGAACTGCATGGGTATTTTTACCAGGCCGTTCATCAGCAGGCCGAGGCGGCTTTCGCGGGTATCCTTACCTGTGATGTAACGTCCCACCTGGCTCTGGTCGGTACCAAAATAAGAGAGCGCCAAAAAGAAACCACCGATCACGCCACTCCAGATATTATACCTGTCTTTCCAGTCGAAGCCTGTGGTGATGACATTCAGCTTGCCCGACTTGCCGGCCACATACAGCGCATCACCCATCGTTACATTGGCAGGCAAACCCGCCACCACGAGATAGCCCGCAATAGCCATAGAGCCGAGGATGATGAGGAACTGCAGCTTCTGCGTATGCGCGATGGCCTTGGCACCACCGGTATAAGTGTAGATAATAAGCAACCCACCCATGATAACATTGGTGATATAAATATTCCAACCCATGATGGACGACAGGATGATGGAGGGCGCATAAATACTAATACCCGTCGACAGGCCACGCGAGATAAGAAACAGTATAGACGTCAGCAACCGCGTCTTCCTGTCAAACCTGTTCTCGAGGTATTCATAGGCAGTATAGACATTCAGCCTCCGGAAGATGGGAATGAACGTGATACTGATCACCACCATAGCTATCGGCAGCCCGAAGTAGTATTGCACAAAGCGCATACCATCGGTATAGGCCTGCCCCGGAGCAGAGAGAAAAGTGATGGCGCTGGCCTGCGTGGCCATAATACCCAGCAGCACAATATACCAGGGCATGTTCTTGCCGGCCAGTATATAGCTGTCAGAGCCCGTTTGCCCACGGCCTTTATAAACACCGTAGGCAATGATACCACCCAGGGTCAGCAGCAGTATGATCCAGTCGATATTACTCACTTCCAGTATTGCGTAAACAGGTAATAAAAAAATATCTGCAGTACCAACGCCAGCAGCACTGCCAAATACCAGGGTGTCCAGTTATATTTCCGTTCTGGCTTCATATTACTTACCTACAGACAGCATGTTCAGCAATAAACGAATCGCTCCCTTATTACCCGCTGGCAGCTGGCGGAAGAACGACAATGGCGCGTATACATAATGACCTTTCCCAAACTGCGTGTACAGCGTGCCTCCGGTCAGTGGCTGCTCACCGGTATCGTTCATTTTGAAAATGGCTTGATACTTCTCATCGTATTTCAACGGGTAGTACAAACCGCGCTCCTGCACCCAGCCCGCAAAATCGCTTTGGGTAATCTTGTTAGGATGATTTAATAACCTATGATCCGGAATTATAAATTCAACGACAGCATCTTCCTCGGTCACCCGCTCGCGGCCAAGTGTTATCGGGTAGGGCCCTATGTTCGTTGTCGACATATCCTGCAGGGTATTGTACTGCATCACCAGCGTACCGCCATTAGCCACATAGCGCATCAGTTCCGGCATCCATACCGGCATGCGCTTCTCAACATTCACCGCGCGTATACCTGTGAGTATCGCGTCATACTTCTTCAGCCGGTCGGCACTGATGTCTGCATCTTTCAGCACGTCTACCTGCAGGCCTGCAAGACGCAGGATATCAGCAGTCAGATCGCCCGCACCTTCTATATAACCAATGCGCTTAGCGGTAAACTGCCAGTTGCTGCGCAGCACTTTGGTAGTAGCTCGGGTAAAGTACTGCAGCGTAGGTATGTGTTCGTATTGAATGAGGTTCTTCGTACGTGTGTACGAAGCATCCCCGGTACCCAAAACTGCGGTCAGCTCAAAATCTTCCGGCATACCGGCAAGTTCTTTAGCAGTGTATATCGTATAGATAGTAGTATCACTATTCTTCGCAAGTCTGAACCCTTTGCCGATCTCCTTTGCTCCTTTACCGCTATTCAGAAACAACATACCGGCGTCGATATCTTTCAGTGTATGTATGCGCACGCCTGCAGTCAGCGAGCCATCAGGCGCAGTCACCAGCAAGGGCGCAGTAAATTCCAGTGTCACTGCAGGTACTATCCTGATATTCTGTATCACATCACCGCGTGTGGGGTCCAGTTTCTTGTAAGAGAGTGGCACAGCGACTGGATAAGTCCGGCCATCCACCTTTACGTTCATTATTGCATTCAGGTTGTTGGGCGCCTCGGGATAACCGCGCAGTGTGTCATGCGGCATTACGAAGTGAGCTATGTCCTTTGCTTGTTGCTGCAGCCAGTACGGCTCGGTAACAGGTGTAGTTGCAGGGATAGTAATAGAACGCTCCATCGTTATCAGCGAATCCTTCGGCAACACAAAATTCATAACAGTATCACCACCCGGCCATGCTATCGACTGGATAGTGACAGGCATAGAAGAACGTGCTACAACGCGCATGGTGAATGGCAGCGTACTACCGGCTACAGCTTCGGGTTGTTTGGCATACAGTTCGGCCATCAGTCCTGTGCTGTGCAATATGATCTCATCGAGCTCGGCCAGCTTCTGCGTACGCCAGTAATTGTCCTTTACCTTAGCTATGTCTTCGCGCAGCTCCAGCAACGCAGGCAGGCTGTTCTCAGGATGCCTGAAGTCGTAGGCGTTCAGTACCTGGTCTATCTGTCTATCAATCTCCGGGTTCTTTACCCGTTTCCAGCTGATGTCAATACCATCAAACAGCGAATTGGTCATAGGCTCACCGGCAACGTGTTT